>JAFTJB010000081.1 GCA_017456625.1 Clostridia bacterium | reverse complement strand
GTTGCGGAGGCGGCGCGTGATCGGCTCTGCGGAGAGATCGAAAATAGCTTGATTTGCGGCACGTGTCACGGTTATTTTGACAACACGGGGAAAGAAAACGAGCATGTGTGGAAGTTGATCCGTGACTCGGCGCCCGATATTTTGTTCGTATGCTTTGGCTTTCCCGTGCAGGAGGAGTGGATCCTGCGAAATATCAAAAAGCTCCCGTCCGTGCGCGTTGCCGCCGCGTTGGGAGGGAGCCTTGACGTTTGGTCGGGGAAGTTACGCCGCGCGCCGCGCGTGGCGCGTGCCATACACCTCGAATGGGCATGGCGAATGCTTTGCGAGCCGAAGCGGATAAAAAATTTGCCCGCGCTTATTCGCGTGGCGTTTTTGCAAAAATAGTCGACAGACACGCGGTACGGCGGCACGTTGCCGCTAAATCGCACCTACGTGCATCGAAAAAGCGGCACCCCGAAGGGTGCCGCTGTGAATTTTATTCGATTATTCCCAGTCAGGAATCGAGGGGAGCCAAGGATCGATGGGCTCCAAGTCTACGTCGGGGGTTGCCGTCGTGGTGACGATGGGAGCGGTGGTGCCGATATCGTCGGTCGTTACGGCAGTCGTTACCGATGCGGGCTTGGAAGCGGTTACGATGTCCTCAACCTCAAGCTCGATCACGAAAGACTCGGGAGATGTATAAAGCTTTTTCATTGTAATTACCTCCTTATTGGGATCAAGCTACAAAGCCTGCGAGGATCTCGCGCTGTGCTGCGGAGTATGCGCTGTAAACGCCTTCCTCAACGAAGTTGACGTAGTAGTCATCCTGCGCGCCGGTGTCTGCAAGCTCTGCTGCAGCGAGGTCTGCGAGAGAGATCTCGGCTGCATCTGCGGACTCGAACTCGTGAGCGATGCCGTCGCCGATGTCAACGGTGATGTAAGCCTCAACGACGAAGCCACGAGCGGGATCGATGATGCCGGTAACGGTACCACCGAAGATGTAAGCATCCTCGGTCTCGTTGAGGATCAGACCGTAGCCTGCAGCCTCGAGAGCCTCGAGATCGTAAACGATGGTCTTCACGTCAGCGAGGTTGTCTGCGTGAGCAACCTTAAGACCAAGCTCAACGGTGAACTCCTCAGCGAGGATATCGTAGAGAGCCTTGTCGATGGTTGCGTAGAAGTTGATACCCGTAACGTCAAGGCGGATCGCTGCCTGATCGAGCATGTCGACCTTTACGTTGTAGAGGGTGTTGGGGTTCTCGGGATCAAGGGTGGGAACGGTGGTCTCGATACCTGCGATCTTATCGGAGGTGAGGGAGATACAGTCGGAAACGCTGATCGATGCACCGGTGGAGACACCTACGAACGCGCCGACACCTGCGTTGGTTACTTCTCCGCTGCCCTTAACGGTAGCGGTTCCGTAATTTGCAAAGCGGGTTACGGTGAGTGCGCCGAGGTTGGTGGTGCCGTGACGGCCGTGAATACCTGTAATGCCGCCTACACCGACAGTGCCTGCTGCAACGGGAACGTCAACGACGAGTGCACCGTCAAAGGAGCCGCCGGTAACGATGAACTGCTCGGGATTTGTAGCTGCGTTTGCCTCTGTTATGCCGATCAGACCGCCTACGTAGAGCTGAGAGGTAACAGGCGCGGGCTCAAGAGGAAGCTCGTAGGTGGAGGTAACGGTAATGTCTACGTTGGAAACGGTGTCAACGATGTTGCCCGCTCTGCCGCGCCCGAGGATACCGCCGACGACTGCGCTGCCTTCTGCGGTGAGATCAATGGTTCCTTCAACGGAGCAACCGCCGATGGTAACGCTCGAGGTTGCCGTGTAAGCCGCAATGCCGCCGATCCAGTGTCTTGCCTTACCGGTCATCTCAAGCCCCTTGACGTGGACGTTGGTGATGGTCTTGGAGTACTGTGCGCCAACGACGACTGCGGTGCCGTTGACCCAAGCATTACCGTTCTCGGCGATCTCAATGACGGGGTCTACGAAGGTGAGATCACTGATGGTCCAGTTGGAGCGTCCGATGAAGGACTGCGTGTAGTGGGTGTTCTTTGCGGTGAGGGTCATGTTCTTAATGACTGCCTCGTCACCGTAGAGGATGCCGCTAGGAACGTAGTTGCCGTTCTTGTTCGCGTTCTCTTGCGTCAGACCGATGGGGAGCCACTCGTGGCCTGCCAGGTCGATCTCGCCGCTGATCTCAAAGTAGAGATTGTTGGTGCCGCCAAAGTAAGCGACGTGATGCGAAAGCTTTGCGAGCTTTGCAGCGGAGTCGATGTAGAAGGGATCTGCCTCGGCACCTGTACCGGTGTAGTCCTCATAGTAGAAGTCAGCCCAGGTTGCGACCTCTGCGTTGTAGGTATAATCCTTGCCCATGAGGGTCTTGGTCATGTTCATGGAGACCTCTGCGTCCTGAGGAGTAACGATGAATTCGTATGCCTCACCGTTGTCGGTGACGTAGGCGCCCTCGGGAATGGCGGTGAGGGAGAAGCTTTCCTCGCCGTAGTTGACGTTCATCTTGAAGCCGCAAGCGAGGAAGGTGTCAACGGCGTCCTTGCTGACGCGGATGACTGCGTCGGAGCCCTCGAGGGTAACGTCAACTGCCATACGGACGTCGGAGGAGGTGCCCTCGCCAAGTGCGAGTACCTTGCCGTAGTTTACGACTCCACTAGCATTTCCACCGAAGGAGCCGACGTAGGGCTCAACCTGCGTAGAGGGATCGTTGTCTTCGAATACGGGGACGAAGCAGCCGTCGATCTTAAGCGTGTGCAATTTGTGATTCGTATTGGTGTTGTTGATGTTTTCTGCATAGCCGACGATGGGACCCCAGTAGGAGGCGCTGCCGGCTGTTGCATTAACGGAGATAAGACCCGTGTTGATGCAGTTGATGATCTCAACGGGCAGGTAGTACGTAGATCCTACACCGGTGCCTCTGCCGAGTGCGCCTACAATACCGCCCAAGCGCTGGTTGTAGCCACTGGTGCCGGTAGCGTCCTTTGCACGCGTGTAAGTAATGTTACCGTTGTTGACACAGTTTTTGAAAACGATTTTACCGGTTGCTTCATTTTCGCTCTGAAGAGAAACGGCGGGCATGAAGCCACCTGCCATGCAGTTGGTGTTGTGCTGGGCGTACAGCGTGACGTTCGCGTTGTTGGTGCAGTTTTCGAAGGTGACCGACTTGTACTGGGGACCCATGAAGCCGCCTGCGGTGAGCTGGGAGGTGATGCCTGCTGCCGCGGTGAGCTTGACCTCACCGTTCATGGTGCAGTTGATGATCTGACATGCATGAGAGGTTCCGAGGAAGCCGCCGACAAAGGGGTGGTTCTTGCTGTAGGTTACGGTTACGTCAACGATACCCGTTGCGTTGATGTTCTTGATCTGCTTGGCTGCACCGACCTTACCTGCGACGAGACCGATGCTCGACTCATGAGTGAAGTTACCGGTTTCGTTACTGCCGCTCATAACCACGCCGCCCGAGTAATTTGCCTTGATGTAAGCATTCTCGAGATTGAAGTCGTGGAGCGCTCTGCCGTCCGCACTGTTTGCGGAGTAGCCGAACAGACCGAGTCTTTCGTTTGCCTTGGTGACGTTGGTGTGGGTCATGACCATGTTCTTAATGGTGAAGCCATTGCCGTCAAAGTCGCCCTGGAAGCGGTTCTTGCCCGCACCCTTGCTACCGCCGATCGGTAGCCACTCGTGACCGTTCAGATCGATGTCTGCGGTCAACGCGTAGGAGTCCTGCGCGTCGGGTGCGTCTGCTACCGCACTCTCGCTGTTCAAGCCGTCGATGAGAGCGGAGAGCAGTGCAAGCTGCTCGGCGTTGGCGATCTTGTAGGGATCATCCTTGGTACCGCTACCGCCTGCAAATGCGGTTGCAGCCTTGGTGGTCCAAAGAACGCCGTCCGAGGTCGGAAGTGTGGACTCAGGGTCTGCTGCACTCGTCGGAATGACGATGACCATCGAGGAGAGGATGATCGCCAATGTCATAACGAGAGACAGAACTCTTGTTTTGGTTTTCATAATTGAAATACCTTCCTTTCATAATTTTATTTTTTAAGGCAAATTTATTTTACCATAAAATCCGTTCCTTGTCAATTGTTACAAATATACCTCTTTTTTATTTGCTTTTTGTGTTTGTTGCACAAAACGAGGGAGAGACGACTCAAACGCTGTGTTTTTTTTGCTCGTTTCGATGATTGACAAACGCGCTTTTTGGGTGTATAATCGTTGTAAATATGTTTATACTGAACAACGAAAAGACCGAACACGGTTTGGAGGAAAACATGAAGAAAACAGAGCTCAGAAAATACGCCAAGCTGATCGCCACGATGGGCGCGAACGTGCAAAAGGGGCAGGACGTGCTCATTTTTGCCGAGCTGGATCAGCCCGAATTCGTGCGCATCCTTGTGGACGAGTGCTACCGTCTCCGCGCGCGCCGCGTGGACGTGATCTGGACCGATCAATTGATCGAAAAAATGCATCAGAAAAAGAGAAGTCTCGCAACGCTCTCGCAGGTCGAGGCATGGGAGGAGGCTCGCTGGGAGTACCGCGCCTCCGCGCTCCCCGTTCACATCTATCTTGAGTCCGAGGATCCCGACGGAATGAACGGCATCGATCAGGTCAAGGATGCCAAGTCCCGTCAGGCGCGCTACAAGGTCATCAAGCCCTACCGTGACCGCATGGAGAACAAATATCAGTGGTGCATCGCGGCTGTCCCCGGGGCGGCGTGGGCAAAGAAGCTTTTCCCCGATCTGCGCACCTCCGCGGCGATCGAAAAGCTCTGGGAGGCGATCCTTTATACCTCTCGCGCGCAGGGTGACCCCATTGAAAATTGGAAGGCGCACAATGCCGATCTTGATGCACGCTGTGCCTACCTCAATTCGCTTGATATCGATAAATTGGAGTACAAGTCCGCAAACGGCACCGATCTGACGGTGGGCTTGCTGGAGGGAACGGTATTCATGGGTGGCGCGGAGCCCGTGCAGGGCAGCGGTGTGATGTTCAACGCGAACATCCCCTCCGAGGAGGTGTTCATCTCCCCGAAGCGCGGCGTCGCGGACGGTATTGTCTATGCCTCCAAGCCGCTTTCCTATCAGGGCGAGCTGATCGAGGATTTTTGGATCCGTTTTGAGGGCGGTCGCGCGGTCGAGGTCCACGCCGCTCGCAACGAAGCGCTTCTTCGTGAAATGATCTCCATGGACGAGGGGGCTGCCTACCTCGGTGAGTGCGCGCTCGTGCCCTATGAAAGTCCTATCCGTCAGTCGGGGATCCTTTTCTACAACACGCTCTTTGACGAAAACGCCGCCTGCCACCTCGCTCTCGGCGCGGGCTTTACCAACACGCTCAAGGACTATGACAAATACACGGTCAAGGAGTGCTATCAAATGGGTATCAACGAGTCCATGATCCACGTCGATTTTATGATCGGTACCTCCGATCTCTCTATCACTGCCATCACTCGCTCCGGCTCTCGCGTTCCTGTCTTTCGTGACGGCACGTGGGCGTTTTGAGGGGGAAGATTTTGGAGAAGAAGAAGGACCTTGGGGGAGGGGGTGCTTCTTAAGGAGAAGCACCCCCTCCCCCAAACCCTCTCCCCCTCAAGACCTTTCCTCGCAACGCCAACCGCCCCCCAAAAAGGGGGCGCTCGTCGTTGGAGAAAGCACTCTCCTCGGAGAGTGCTTTCTGTTTTTTTGGTTGTGGGAACATGGTGGGATTGAGTTTTGAAAAGCGATATTTTTTAGTGTTATATGTGGGATTTTGCGCCACTTCATTAGAATGCAAAAGCGCCGGAGTGTGAGAATGTTCGGTGCTAACAACTACCACGACAGTAAAATTAGTGCGTCATCCTGAGCGGCACGTTGCCGTAAAACGAAACAAGCCCTCGAGGGAGAGGGCTTGTTTCAAAAACGGCAGGGGCTGCCCAAAGGGGATGCCCCTGCCGTATTTTGCGGCGAGTTCTTGAGG
>JAFTJB010000008.1 GCA_017456625.1 Clostridia bacterium | reverse complement strand
TTGTAATGAAATCTTCGCTTTTTTGGATCAAATGGTGTAAACGACAATGAAATATATCAATTCCGAGCTTTTGCGCGAGCTTGTGAACCGACGGATCGAAGCCGACGTTACACAAGGTCGTGTCGGTGGCGCGATCGCGCATGTCGTCCAAAACGGACAGATCCTTTATCATCGCGCCTTTGGAAGGACGGATATGGGGACGAATACTCCCGTAACCGATAATACCGTCTTTCGTCTGGCATCCATGACCAAGCCTATTACGGCGGTTGCGGCGCTGATTGCCGTTGAACGCGGACTTCTGTGCTTGGATGACCGCATCTCAAAATATCTCCCAGAATTCGCAGATATGGATATCGGTACGCTTGGAGAAAACGGAGAAATAGAGATTGCCGGAAAGGCAAAAACTCCCATCACAGTGCGACACATTCTTTGCCATTCGAGCGGGATCGGATGCACGGAGCTTGGCACAAAGCTTGCCGAGCGCATGAGCGAGGACGATCGCGCAACGCTTGCATCTGCCGTTTCCTATTACGCAAAGGCGCCGCTTTCCTTTGAGCCTTATTCCAAGCAGGCATACAGTCCGACAGCCGCATTTGACGTGCTTGGTAGGATCATTGAGCTTGTTACGGGCGAAGAATACGGCGCATTTCTCAAGAAGGAGATATTTGATCCGTGTGAGATGAAGGACACGACGTTTACGCCGTCGGAGGATCAGTGGTCTCGCTTGATCACCGTACACGGTTATCAGGACGGAAAAGCCTTCTCACACCCGAACAGCGTGGGCTTTGTGTTTGCGAATATCCCAACCACGCACGCATTGGCGGGAGCGGGATTGATCTCGACGGTGGAGGATTACTCACATTTTGCGGAAATGCTGATTTCAAACGGAAGCTTCCGCGGAAAAAAGATCCTTTCCAAGAGGATGATCGATCTGATGGCAACTCCGCAGATCGACGATCCCATGAAAGGCGGAAGATCGCTTTGGGGGCTTAGCGTACGTGTAATCACAGCCGAAAACGATATTTTACCGCTCGGTTCTTTTGGTTGGAGCGGTGCGTACGGAACGCATTTCTGGATCGATCGGGAAAATGGGATTTACGCAATTTATCTCAAGAATTCAAATTATGACGGCGGATCGGGCGCAAAAACCGCTTTTCACTTTGAGCAGGACGTTTACGCTGCGATTTCCGAATAAACAAAGGGATCCTCCCGCAGGAGGATCCTTTTTTGATCATAGTGTTCCGTTTACGACAAGGACTGCTTCTCCGGGATCGGTGACAAAGCTTCCGTCGGGAGCCTGCGTGAAGGTTGCCGCGGGAACGGTAATGAGACTTGCAACCGTCGCGAATTCACCCGTTGCGGGATCGTAGGTGTAATCCGTTCCTTCTGTCAACACCACTCCATTGAGCGTCACGGAGGTGATGTCGAGAATGGGATCAAACGTATCACTTACAACGAGATTGTCAGTTGCGACCGCATCGGTGTTGCCGCTGTTTTGAATGACGAAGGTATAAGTGATATTTCCGTTTTCAACAACAGAGGTGGGGAAGAGCGCCTTGGTAATGCTCAAAATGGGGGCATCTGCCGTTTCGACGGTTTCGCTTGCCGTCAATGCCTCGGGGAGGCCTCCGCCGCTGACGGTTGCGGTGTTGACAATACTGCCGTCGATGTCAAGCGGTGCCGCCCCGCTAACGGCGGTGGTGTAAACGAGGATCGCGTTGCCGCCTGCGGGGACGTTGATGCCATTGACCGTGAGCGGTTGCGTGGAGGCAATTGTGGGAGCGGGCTGAAGCACGCCGTTTGCGTAGTATTGGAGTGAGCCATCAACGTAGGTGAGGGGATATTGCGTAGTGCCGCCGACAGGATAAGCGCCGAGATCGTCGCTAACCGTTAATCCGTTAAAGGTGGTACTACCCGAATTGACGAGTCCGATAACGTAGGTGATCTGCGAATTCGCACCGTATTCGCTTACAAGCGCATTTTTAGTGACCGAAAGCGTTTCCAGGAAGGTTCCCGTAACGGTGTTGGAGTCGGTGCTCCCACCATTGTAGGAAAGGGTTGCTCTATTTGTAAATGTTGCCATTATTGGTCTCCTTTTTAAATTAATTGGATGTTCATCCACTAAACAGAATATGAAAAAAAGACAGCATTTGACAAACGAGGGCATGCGGCGTGTATTTTGTATTGACAAAGTGCGTTTTATTTGATATAATAAAATTAATTGTATACTTTCATAATAAATGTAGGATGGTTTCGATCGAATGCATAGGTTTTTTCGCGGAATTTCTGCGTATTTCACCCCAACGGAGACGGTTTCTCCCAAAGTAAATAACTTCAATATCATTCGTTTTATCGCCGCGTTTATGGTCATTTACGGTCATATGGGCGCGATTATGGGACAGCCGAGATTGCAGATCCTCGGGCAGGTTGTCTCCACGATCGGCGTGCGCATCTTCTTTATCATCAGCGGTTATCTGATCACCAAAAGCTATCTTTCGGACAGTCATTTCGGGCGATATATGATCCGTCGCTCCTTCCGTATTTTTCCTGCGCTGATCGTTGCCGTATTGCTTTCGGTTTTTGTTCTGGGACCGATCATGACGACACTTTCCATGTCCGAGTATTTCGCAAACCCGGGGACGTGGCAATATTTCAAAAACCTCATTCTGTGTCCCGTGTACGTTCTTCCCGGTGTCTTTTCGACAAACACCTATCCTCACGCAGTCAACGGCTCGATCTGGACGCTTCCGATCGAATTCGCAATGTATCTGATCCTGCCTCTGCTCGTCCTGCTTTTCAGAAAGCTTGGGTCGATCAAATGGGGCATGGCGGTGTGCGCCGTTGCGTCGTTGGTCGCTTCCGTTTGCTACGGAATGTCCGGTGAATCCTGGAGATACGTGATCCACGGATCGGATATCTTCCAATCGCTTCCGCTCCTGCCGTATTTCTTCCTTGGTAGCGTTTTCTCCTTCCCGGAAATGAAAAAATGCTTCAATTTGCAGCTTGCGTCGGTTTTGATCATTCTGGCGGCATTTGTGAGCATGGAGAGGGGACTTGGAGAGGTCGTGCAATTTATCGCGCTGCCGTATTTCATCCTGTCCCTCGCACTTACCGAGAAGCCGATCTTTTCCAAATGGTTTCAAAAATCCGATTTTTCGTACGGACTTTATTTGTACGGCTTTCCCGTACAGCAGTTGCTTTGGGCATTGATCTCCAAGAGTGGCTTCGGGGTGCTCACCATGACGGTGATCTCCTTCGTTGCAACGCTGATTTTGGCGATCCTTTCGTGGTATTTTGTGGAAAAGCCCATGCAAACGGTTGCAAAAAAGCTTCTTGCAAAATGCGGAAAGAAAAAGACAGCATGAATTTTGATCAAATGTCGCCTAACGGAGGTAAAATATGAAAAAAATATTGGTAACGGGAGCCGGCGGATATATTGGCTCACACGTTGTAGCCGCGCTATTGGATCTGGGGTATCCCGTCATTGCATCCGATATCTGTACAAGCAATATTGATCGGGGCGCGACCTGTATTACCTGTGATATTTTCACGGAGTCCGATGCGTATCACCGTCTCGGAGAGCCTGACGTGCTGATTCATCTTGCATGGAGAGACGGCTTTGTGCACAATTCGCAGAGACATTTCGACGACCTCGGGCGGCATTATGCCTTCATCAGTTCCATGATCGAGGCGGGTGTCAAGCAGGTCAGCGTGATGGGATCCATGCATGAGATCGGATATCATGAGGGCGCGATTGATGAAAACACACCGCAAAATCCGAGCAGCTTGTACGGAATTGCGAAAAACGCGTTGCGTCAGTCCTTGGAGGCATTGCAAAAGTCAAAGAATTTCAATTTGAATTGGCTCCGCGGCTTCTACGTTTGCGGCGATGACAGCAGAAACCATTCCATTTTTGCCAAGATCATCGAGCGTGCAGAGGAGGGAGCAAAGGAATTTCCGTTTACTACGGGAACCAATCAGTATGATTTTATAGACATAGACGATCTTGCGCTTGAGATCGCGCTGGCTTCCGTGCAGACGGAGGTGAACGGTATCATCAATTGCTGCTCGGGCACGCCCGTCGCACTCAAGGATCAGGTCGAGTCCTTTATACAAAGAAAAGGGCTTGATATCAAGCTTCAGTACGGAGTTTTCCCGGACAGACCCTATGATTCTAAGTGTATCTACGGAGACAGCACGCGGATCAAGCAGATACTCAATGCCTATCTTGCAAGTAATTCGCTTAATGCCTTGCCTCGTGCAAAGGAGCTTTTGGTAAAGCTGAAATAAATCATCAAAATACAAACGCGCATTAGCCGCATAGGAGAACGTATGTCTGTATCTTTACAAATACAATCGGTTATTTACCACAACGAAAAAGACTCACTGCTTCGTGCAATGAGCAGTCTGGCAAACGCCGTTCGTGTCAATCGCGACACAACGGGCGAGCTTGGGCAGGTCACGGTCATTTACGGTGATGCCTCCAAGGAGCCTGTTTATACGGATGCGGAGGTTGCGGAGCTCGGTCGCAAATTTGCAGATTACTTCGAGTTTAAATACGTTTTTTTCAATGAAAACACGGGCACCGCAAAGGGACACAACCGTTTGGGGGCGCTGTGCAATTCGGAGTATATCATGATCATGAATCCCGATATCGTGGTTTCTCCGAGACTGTTTTCGGGTATGATCGCACCTCTCCTTGATCAGGCGCAAAACGTTGGACTCACAGAGGCAAGACAAACGCCTGTAGAGCATCCGAAGGAATACGATACCGCAACGCTGGAGACCGATTGGGCTTCCACCGCGTGCGTGATCTTTTCCAAGAAGCTTTTCGTTGAACTGAAGGGCTTTGACGAGGATACCTTCTTTATGTACTGCGATGACGTGGATTTCTCGTGGCGTATCCGCTTGCTTGGCAAAAAGGTCATGTATCGTCCCGATTGTCCCGTGTTCCACGCAAAGCGCCTTTCCGCAAACGCGGGCTGGATCCCCACAAAGGCGGAGATCTACTATTCCGCAGAGGCGGCGCTCCTCATGGCGTATAAGTGGTCGGATGCAAAGCGTGTTAAGGTGCTTCTTGAGCGCTATGCCAATGACGGTGAGATCGGCGAGCGTGTGGTTGCGCGCTTCAATGAGCTGAAAGAGGCAGGAAAGCTTCCCACACAGCTCGATCCCACGCATCAGGTCGCAAAGTTTATCAACGAAGATTATTCCGAACGCCGATTCAGTATGTGAGCAGGAGAACCGAATATGAAAGATCAAAATATCAAAAATACAGCGGTCAACGAATACTTTTCTTGGATCGAGAAAACGATTCGGCCCGAATCTGCTCTTTACCGTGCGGCACATACGTATATGGAAGAGCAAAGAGCAATGCAGACCAAGGAGCACGAGGGTCCGTTTTTGACCGTCGTTACCCGTACGCAGGGCAGACGTCCCGAAATGCTGACCGAGATGCTTCTTTGCCTGACCGCGCAAAGCAATACGGATTTTGAGCTGCTTGTAATGGGGCATAACCTCACAAAAGAGCAAAACGCGCTCGTGAGCGGACTCATTGCCGACCTTCCCGAATGGATGAGAGAGAAGACGAGATTGAGCCCCGTAAACGGCGGAACTCGCACCACACCGCTCAAGGAAGGCTTTGAAGCGGCAAAGGGTAAATATATCGCGGTGCTCGACGACGACGATCTGGTCTTTGATCATTGGGTAGACACCTTCTATCAGATGTCTCTCGAGCATGACGGAAAGGTGCTTCATACCTATTCGATCAAGCAGGATTGGGAAACGGTTGGAGGCGATCATCCCGACACGCCGCGTGCCGCCGGTGCGCCCGAGCAGATCTACTGCCGCGATTTCCATTTGCTGGACGAGCTTCGTTCCAATTCCTGCCCCTTGTGCGCGCTGGCGTTTCCCGCCTTTGCGTATCACGAGCTCGGTATTCATTTCGATGAGTCATTGACGACGACCGAGGATTGGGACTATCTTATGCGTACCTCCTTCCTCACAGGAGTTGCAAACAGCAGGGAAGTGACCTTCCTCTACCGCATTTGGACGAACGCGGAAAGCTCCGCAACCATTCACAAAAAGGTCGAGTGGAAGAAAAACTATAAAAAGATTGTATCTCGCTTCAACGAAACTCCCATTCTCGCCGCACCGGGTGCTTTGAAGGACGTGATCGATCCCGATTTTATTGACGGAAACGGACTCTTCAACGTCGATGAGGCAGAGATGTTCTTTGATGATGGCGAGGGCTTTGACAAGAGCAAGAAATGGGGCTTGGATCTCATTGGACTCTATCCAGATTGCAGATTTGCGTTCGTATCGCCAACCGATGATGCGCAAATGATCAAGGTAATTCGCTTTGATCCTAAAAATTACGGATTTTTGACCATGAAGGACGTTGAGATCCGTGTGGTGTGCGCGGATGATTCCGAGATCCGCTTTACGCTTGCGGATACACTTACCAACGGACTTGCGATCGAGGACCGTCTCGTATTTATCAAAAATGATCCGCAGATCATTCTGACCCTTCCCACACCGATGCCTATCAAGGCAGTCTTGGTTTCCTGCGAGATCTACGATTTTGTGGAGGATAAGGATATCGACGTTGCCGTTCGTGTGTATGCAACGCAAAATCGCTCGATCTTCTATCGCGCACTGCGCAAGGCATATCGCGGTGTAAAGAAAATTATCAAAAGATAAACAAAAGGCTCCAAAGGGGGACCTTCCATAAAGCAGGTTTTACCTACCGATAGAAAATCATCTTCGTAGGGGCGTTCTGTGAACGCCCGCGGGCGAACGCAGTTCGCCCCTACGGCAAAAAGGACAGAGAATTTCACGTTCTCTGTCCTTTTTCACACGTCTT
>JAFTJB010000080.1 GCA_017456625.1 Clostridia bacterium | reverse complement strand
CTTCCTCCCCCGCACCCCCTCTATCCCCGCAAGAACCTACGCAAAGGATCGATTATATAATTTTAGTGAGGTGATCTGAATGAAGGAGCTTCCGAGAGCTACAGATGCAAAAGCGTATTTTGAGGATATTGTAAATAAAATGCGAAACGTAAAGGTCAAATCTGTATGGTCTTTGAGTCCCATTATCGGTGTAAGAGGCTTTTATATGGAAGATGGATTTCTGTACGTTTCTTTTGAGAATGAGCAATGCTTGATCATTGACTATCTTTTTGTTGATAATCTGACGGTAGATCTTCGTTCGATAAACGAAGAGGAACGACGTAGGCTTGACTCCTTAGAGCTTCGGGATTATTTTAACAGCTCAATAAAAATATATAAAGGTGATAAAAGCGAGGAATTCACTGTTCGCAAGGTTGAAATGGAATATGCCGAGCTTGATTCGATCGAGATTCACCGCGTAACGGAGGAATACTCCAAGTGGGTCGATGGTGACCTGGAGTATGTGGAACCAACGGATGAAACCTTTGATTCCTTAAAATTTGTCATGCGGAACGGAAATTCCTTTACTGTTTGCGCGGATGATGCGATGGTGGACGGCTATGTAAACGTTTGGTCTGATGAGGCAAAAATTACAGTCACATGATTTAGTCTATATAAAAAAGGACAGAGAGCTTGTCTCTGTCCTTTTTGTATGGGATTTTCAATCCATATATTTCTTCAGGAAATCTGCCGAGATCTTGAGCGACTCGACGGCGTTGGGGGAGTAGAACTCGTCCTGCTCGACGATGTAGTATTTGACGGCGGTAGCCTTTGCCGCCTTGAGTGCTTTGTCGAGGTTGACCATGCCGTTTCCAAGCTCGGTTGCCTTGGGGTAGAGTCTTCTTCCGTCCGCGAGATGGAAGAGATCCTTGAGGTGAAGGATATCAATACGTCCGTCGAGCTTGTAGATCCAATCCTCCACGTCTGCGCTTCCCGCTACGAGCCATGCGATATCGAGAATAAAGGAAGTGTTCTTGGGATCGAGATTTTCCACAAGAAGATCCATCATGGTCTTTTTTCCATCCACGCGAATGAACTCAAAGTAATGGTTATGGTAGCCGAGGCGGAAGCCGTGCTTGGCGTAGATCTCCGCGGTCTCGTTGAACTGCTTGATAAATGTCTTGAGCTCGCCAAGATCAGTGCGTGCTGCCTGCGGCATACCGCCGATACCGATGTTCTTGGTGCCCCAAAGGTTGTGGAGCTCCATGACACCTTCGGGGTCTTTTTGGATCTTGTTCCAATCATAGTGCGAGCCGATAATAGAGATGCCGTGCTTCTTACAAAGCTCACCGAGCGTTTTTTCGTCAAATGCGGGGGAGGCGTGCGCGGTGTGGATCTGGGTGTAGCCGATTTTTGCGAGCTTGGCAAACGCGTGATCCGCAACGTCGGGATCGATCATATAATCGCGAACGGTGTATTGCTGAAAACCAATCTTATCAAACATCATGTGTTCCTCCAAAAAATTTGTGTAGGGTTTATGCCATGTATTTCTTCAGGAAATTTGCCGCAAAGGTAAGGGAAGCGAGGGAATCGGGCGTGAAGTTGTTGTCCTGCTCAACGACGTAGTTGGTAACGCCGATGCGCTCTGCCGCCTTTATGATGGGATCCCAGGAGAGGTTACCGTGACCGACCTCGGTGATGAAGGGGTAGAATTTCTTCTCCTCCTTCTTGAGTGCCATATCCTTGAGGTGAAGGATATCGATCCTGCCTGCGAGCTTTTCCATCCAATCCACCACGTCGCCGCCGCCTGCGGATACCCAGCAGGTATCGAGCACGAAGGAGGTGGTTGCGGGATCGAATCCCTCAACGAGGAGATCCATAATGGTCTTGTAGCCGTCGATGCGAGAGAACTCGAAATTATGGTGGTGGTAGGTCAGCTTGAAGCCACGCTTGGCGTAGATCTCCGCGGTCTCGTTGAACTGCTTGATAAATGCCTTGAGCTCGCCCAGATCAGTGCGTGCTGCCTGCGGCATACCGCCGATGCCGACGTTTTTTGTGCCCCATTTATCGTGTGTATCCATAACCGCTTCGGGGGTCTCAACGATCTTGTCCCAATAATAGTGCGAGCCGATGATGTCAATGCCATTCTTCTTGCAGAGCGCGCCAAGCGTCTCGTCGTCAATATAGGTGGGCATATGCGCGGTATGGATCTCGGAGTATCCAACCTTTTTCAGCTTTGCGAGAGCAACGTCCGCAATGTCCGCATCCATCAGATAGTCGCGGATGGTGTACATTTGAAACCCAAGCTTTTTAAACATATTCGTTTCCTCCGTTTTTGGTGAAAAATATTCCATCAATTTTATTGTAGCACATATATTTGCGATGCGCAAGGCATATTTTGCTAAAGAATAGACAAAAATTGCACTAATAGAAGAAAAGCCTGCTCGCTAAGGCTTGCGAGCAGGCTGAAAAAGTTTTAGAGCATTATTGCTTCTCAAAGAGAATCCTTCCATCCTCGGCGCGTGCGCGGATGCGGTCACCTGCGTGGATCTTGCCCTCCAGCATATCGGTGGAGAAGGGATCCTCGACCATGCGGACAACGGCACGGCGGAGCGGACGCGCACCGTAGGCGGCGTCAAAGCCCTCCTTTGCAAGAAGCGCGGGGACGGACGGGTCGAATTCGATCTCGATCCCGAGGGCGCGGATGCGCTTGCAGACGTCCTCGAGCATCAAAGATGCAATGCGCTCGATGGAGGCGCTGTCAAGGCTGTTAAAGACGATGATATCGTCGATACGGTTTAGAAACTCGGGGCGGAAGGTGCCCTTGAGTGCGGACATCATGCGTGCGCGCTTGGCATCCGCATCGTCGCGTGCCGCTTCTGCCGAGAAGCCGAGCGATTTTGTCGCGGCAAGCTCGGAGGCACCCACGTTGGAGGTCAGAATGATGACCGTGTTGCGAAAATCCACCCGTCTGCCCTGGGAATCGGTCAGAATACCGTCCTCGAGCACCTGGAGCAGAATGTTGAACACGTCGGGGTGCGCCTTTTCGATCTCGTCAAAGAGACCGACGGAGTAGGGCTTGCGGCGGATCTTTTCGGTGAGCTGACCGCCCTCGTCAAAGCCGACGTAGCCGGGGGGCGAGCCGATGAGCTTGGAGACACTGTGCTTTTCCATATATTCGGACATATCGAGTCGAATCATGGCGGAGACGTCACCGAACATGACCTCTGCCAGCGCCTTTGCAAGCTCGGTCTTACCGATACCCGTGGGACCCATAAAGATAAAGGAGCCAACGGGGCGGCGGGGATCCTTGAGTCCCATACGTCCACGACGGATCGCGCGTGCTACGGCGGTAACCGCTTCCTCCTGACCGATCACGCGTGCCTTGAGCGTTTCGTCAAGGTGGAGGAGCTTGTCGCTTTCTTCCTCCAAGAGACGGGAAACGGGAATGCCTGTCCATTGCGTGACGATATCGGCAATGTCGCTCTCGCGCACGGTCAATTCCGTCTCGTTCCGGGTCTGCTTCCACGCCTCTTTTTTGCTGTCGAAATCCTCCTTGAGGGTCTTTTCCTCGTCGCGCAGGCGGGCTGCTGCCTCAAAATCCTGGGATGCGATCGCATCCTCCTTTTCCTTGGCAATCTCGCGCAGGCGATTTTCGACCGATTTGATGTCATCGGGGGAGGTGTGCGCGGAGATGCGCAGACGGGATGCCGCCTCGTCGATCAGATCGATCGCCTTATCGGGGAGATAGCGGTCGGGAATATAGCGAACGGAGAGGGTGACCGCCGCCTCGATCGCCTCGTCGGAGATCTTGAGCTTATGGTGCTCCTCGTATTTTTCGCGCAGACCGAAGAGGATCTTGACGGCATCCTCTCGGCTTGGCTCACCGACCGTGACCGATTGAAATCTACGCTCGAGCGCCGCGTCCTTTTCGATGTGCTTGCGGTATTCGGAGACCGTGGTGGCACCGATGACCTGCATCTCGCCGCGCGCTAAGGCGGGCTTGATGATGTTAGCGGCATCTACTGCACCCTCTGCTGCTCCCGCGCCAACGATGGTGTGGATCTCGTCGATGAAGAGAATCAGATCGGGATTTTTCTGCACCTCCTGCATGACGTTTTTGAAGCGCTCCTCAAATTCACCGCGGTATTTTGCGCCCGCGATCATGGAGGCGATGTCAAGGGTGACAATGGTCTTGTCACGCAGATTTTCGGGGATATTGCCCGAAACGATGCGTTGAGCGAGACCCTCCACAACGGCGGTCTTACCGACACCGGGCTCACCGATGAGGCAGGGATTGTTCTTGGTACGGCGGGAGAGGATCTGTATGACACGCTCCGTTTCGGTATCGCGCCCGATGATGGGGTCGATCTTGCCGCTTTTTGCAAGTGCCGTGAGGTCTCTGCCATAGCTTTTGAGCGTGGGAGCGGCATCCAAGGTGCTTTTGCCACCGTCCGGGGTGTTTGCCGTGGGGGCTTGTCCCGCAGTGGCAGTCTGCGCGGTCGTGCCAAGATAGGAGAGAAGCTCTGCGCGCAGATCGGATACCGCGACCCCGAGGTTTTCAAGAATACGAACGGCAACCGAATCGCGCTCACCGAGGAGTGCGAGAAGCAAATGCTCGGTTCCGATCTCGGTCTGTCCGTTTTTTTGCGCCTCGTAGAAGGAAAGCTCAATGATGCGACGGGTGCGAGGCGTCATATTCGCGGCAGAGACCGAAACGGGTGTGCCGAATTCCACGATCTCCGAGATCGCGCCCGAGATTTTTTCGGGGGTGACGCCATAGCGGGAGAGATAATGTGCCGCAACGCCTGCCTCCTCTCGCGCAAGGGCAAGGAGGAGATGCTCGCTGCCAATATAGGTGTGTCCCATTTCGGAGGCGGATTGCAGGGCGAGGTTTAAAACCGCCTGCGCTTTTTCACTAAAACGGTTGTTCATGACTGTGCTCCTTTCTGAAGCTGAGGGAATGCGATGACTTTATAGGGGAAGGGAAAAGCACGGGCGTGTTTTCCCATTTTTTGCAAAAATGCAAATTTATGCTTTTGCGTTCAGCACGCTTTTGATCCTTTGCGCACGGAGCTTGTCTCTTGCGATCTCGCTCTTTGGCGTCGTTTCTGCGGAGAGGGTCAGCGTTGCGGGCATGACCTCTACCAAAAGTGTGCCGAGCTGCTCGTAGGTAACGTCTTGGATCAGTCCCAGCGCAATGCCGAAGCGGACGTCCGCAAAAAGCTTGATGAATTCCGACGAGGACATCATATGTGCGTATCGAAGCGTACCCTCCGCGCGGAGGATGCGATCGGTCATGCGCTCCATCGCGTCGCCCGAGATGGCATCACGTGCCCGCTTTTCACTCTCGATGATCTGCGTGATCGCGTCTCGAAGCTTTGCGAGCGTTTCCTGCTCGGTGATACCGAGCGTGACCTGATTGGAGATCTGATACATACATCCCGCAGAGCCGCTGCCCTCGCCAAACAGCCCACGCACGGTCAGTCCGATCTTGGAGAGCTGATTTGCGAGCGAATCCATGTAGCCGCCGCGCGTGAGGGCGGGGAGGAACATCATGACCGATGCGCGCATACCCGTTCCGAGATTGGTGGGGCAGTGGGTCAGATATCCGAGCTCTTCGGTGTAGGCAAAGTCAAAATCCTCGTCGAGCCGCTTTTCCACGCGGGATGCGTTTTTGTATGCTTCGTCCAAGGCAAGACCTGCCTGCACGCATTGGATGCGCAGATGATCCTCCTCGCAGACCATGACCGCCAAGCCCGTTTGCTCCTGCAAAAGAAGTGCGTGGGGCGATTCCAGCTTGGCAAATTCGGGGGATACGTAGTGTCGCTCTACGTAGGAGGTTGCCATGACGGGGGAGAGATCGGAAAAATTGATCTTGCGGAAGCCTGCCGCTTCAAGCGGAGCGGAGACCTTTTCGATGATCTCGTTTGCACCCGAGGTCTCAAGTCGGGAGGCAAAGGGATAGCCGTTGATGTTTCTCGCGAGTCTGACACGCGTGCTGATGACGGTGTCGGATGCGTTTGCGGTCGTGTTATACCATGCCATATCAATTGCCCTCCTTTTCTTTTTCCGCCTGCAGGGTGCGGATCTCGTCACGCAGAGCGGCGGCTTGCTCATAATTTTCCTGCGAGATCGCGTCGCCGAGCTGCTTTTTGAGGCTCTTGAGTCGCTCGTTGCGCTCCTGCTTTGCGCGATGACGTGCGGGGACGGCTCCCGTGTGCGCGGTGGTTCCGTGAATGGAACGAAGCGTGGGGCGCAATTCACTCTGAAACGCGGTGTAGCAATCGGGACAGCCTACGCGCCCACTCTTGGAGATCTCGGCAAAGGTCATCGAGCAGGTGGGGCATTTCTTTTGCGCCGTCAGCGTTTTTTGGAGCGGAATACCGAAAAAGCCTCCAAAGAACTCGTCGTGGAGCTGGGAGAAGGGATCCGCAAAGCTGCCCGACATGGACGTGATCTCGCGGATATCCCCCTTTTCACGCATTTTCGCGGCGCACTCTCCGCAAAGCGAGAAGGAGCGCACCTTGCCGTTGATGTTTTCGTTGTAAAATACCGTAGCGGTTCTTTTCTTGCACTGTTCACATAACATAGCTTTTTACTTCCTTTCTGTACCCTCATGGGCGTGTCTTAAATAAATCCCTCAAATGGATTGTCGCGATCATTCGGATCGCCGTCGTTGCCGATGAGGGAGACGATGATATGGATATCGTCTCTCTCCCTCTGACGTGCGGTGCATTCGCCGCAGAGGGAATAGGAGCGTGTCTTGCCGCCAACACTCTTGTTATAGACGACGGTTGCGGATCGTTTTTTGCATTTTTCGCACAACATAAAAAATCCTTTCCATTGTTCGGTTTTTTATATTATAGCGAATTTCGTTTGCGTTTCTTGTCACAATCTCTGTCTAAACTCAAAAAAACGGAAAAAATTTCTCTTTTACATCAAAGAAAGGAGAATTTGCTTGAAGATCTGCGCGCGGATGGCTTTTCTACCCGTCGGTGTGATGGCGCAAAGAGCGGTATTGGACATTGCCGAGGCGGCAATGCGTGCCTCACGCTCGCTGATCAGCTCGTTGTCGCAGAGGTTGCGGAGATATGCCATCGCCTCGCCCTCGTCGATCTCCTCACCCACGGCGCAAAAGAAGTGCATGAGGTATTCGTTGCGCCCCATCTGCTTACGCATGATACGGATGCAGCCGCCACCGCCGCGACGGGACTCAATGACGTATCCGCGCTCGGGGGTGAAGCGGGAGGAAATGACGTAGCTGATCTGGCTGGGAACACATCCGATGCGGTTTGCCATTTCGTTTCGCTGAAGCTCCAAAATTCCGTTGCTCTCGTTGAGCATCTCCTCAATCATTTGTGCAATGTAATCTGCTAACATATCCAATTCCTCACTTTTTGACTTTCTTTGACTTTCTGCGCTTATTATAAAACAAAAGTCAGACAAAGTCAAAGTCAAATAAAGTCAAAATGGAACAATGAAAGACGATGAGAGACGGTTATCTCGATTTATCACCACTTTTTCTCAAAAAATCGCACTTTTTTGAAAAGTCAAAAAATGTTTCTTTTTTTGTTTTTCGCGCGCGCACGCGCGTATATGCGGAGCTTCGCTCCGCTCATTATATTTATCGTCATTGTAATTGTTATTGTTACTATTATTGTTAT
>JAFTJB010000079.1 GCA_017456625.1 Clostridia bacterium | reverse complement strand
TGGGAATCGGCGGATGGCTGACCAATTACAAACGGTTTAATGTTCTTCCGCAAAATAGGCGATTGATCATCACCGTTGGGGATATGGAGCATTTTGAAAGCTATATCACCGAGGATGACATTGCGTATATCGCATCTCTCGGAATGGATCATATCCGCCTCGGTTTCGACCAAATTGTTTTGGAGGAAAGTCCTTACATATATCGGGAAACGATCATAGAGATTCTCCGCAATTTTGTCGGTTGGTGCAGAAAATACGGCTTGCGACCCGTTTTGAATATGCACAAGGCAATTGGCAATTACTGTGATATTTTGGAGGAGCGCGGGCTGATGCAAAACGAGGAGTTGCAAAGCCGCTTTGTTGCTGTCTGGGAAAAACTTGAGAATAAATTCTCCGAACAGAACGATGTGGTTTTCGAGCTGCTCAACGAGGTGGTCAATGCCACGGCAGAGGAATGGAACGCCCTTGCCGAAAAAACGATTGCTGCGATCCGAGAAAAAAACAAAGAACGGCTCATTATAGTCGGCGGTGTAGAATGGAACAATCCTCCGGCACTCCCAAAAGTAAAAGTATACGACGACGAAAACATTATTTATACCTTCCACTGCTATGCCCCGCACGAATTTACACACCAACAGGGTGTCTTGCAGGCAAGCCAGTTGTTTTATAATCGAAAAATGCCATATCCCTGCGACGATATTGAGCGTTACAGAGATTTTCACAAAGTTATCAATGGTAAGAACAAATACGAAAAATATGACCGAATGGACATCGAATTTCTTCGTGACTATTTAGCCCCTGCAAAGGAATTTATAGAAAAGCACCCCGACAAAATTCTTTGGTGCGGTGAGTTCGGCACCATCCGTCACGCAAAGCGTGAATGGCGAGAGAATTGGATGCGCGATATGATCAGAATACTGAAAGAATGGGATATTCCCTATTGCGTATGGAATTATCTGAGCACGCCAAACGACGGAAACCGTTTCAGCCTTGTGGATGACGACAACCGCAAGATCCTAAGTGAAGAGCTTCACAGGATCATTCTCGGAGAAGTATAATGCCGTTCCTGCTTTTGGGGTTGAGCGTGGTATTATCCACGGGACGCAATCTGCTTTCAAAGAACTTATCCAACGTTCGATTTAGAACAAGACCTTTCTTTTGGTGTCAAAGCGCTTTGTTTTTGTGCGGTGCTGTTGCGCTTGTGCTGTTTGGCAAGATATCCTTCGGTGTGGTTGCATACCAGACTTTGATATATGCCGCTGTTTATACGATTTTGCTGATATTTGCGCAGTGGTTTTACACGGCAGCGCTCGCCAAGGGAAACACAGCGTTATGCTCCACCGTCTATTCATTGGGATTCATTTTACCCACACTTTCGGGCGCAATTCTTTGGGCAGAGTCGTTTTCATTTCTTGATCTATTGGGGATTATGTGCGCAATATCGGCAGTCATCGTTTCAGGACTAAAATCACAGGCAAAAGAAAAAGCAACCAAATCATACTATTTTATCCCGCTTGTAATCGCCATGCTTGCCTCCGGTGGCTTGGGAATCGTACAAAAGCTGCAGCAAAAATCCGCTTATGCCGAACAAAAATCAATATTTCTGTTAATTGCATTTACTCTTGCAGCAGTGATATCTTTAATATTTTCTTTGTTTGCAAAAAAACAAGGTGATCCTCCTTTTCGCCGCGGTAAACTCGCCGTAGCTTCCTGTATCGGCGTGTGCTTCGGCTGTTGTAATTTATTAAACACAACACTTGCGGGATTGCTTGACAGCGCAATTTTCTTTCCCACACTCAATATCGGTGTTATTTTGCTTTCCATGATCTGCGGAGTAATCTTCTTCAAGGAAAAGATTTCAAAAAAGGAACTTGCTGTTTTAATTTTAGGCGGTTTATCGATTCTACTGTTAAATCTCGGTTAAATTTTGTTGTCCCTACTTGAACACACTCGTGTCGGGCTCTCCGATCATTCAAAACGGCAAGCTGGTGGGAGCGGTCACCCACGTCCTCATCAACGATCCCACCACGGGATATGGAATATTTATCGAAAATATGCTGAATGCAGCGCAAATGCCCATGGCAAGGGCATCGTAACGTGGTAAAACAGGAAAATATATGAAAAAGGTTGTCCCTATTTGGACACACTCCTCGAGTGAGTTATAATAGGGACAACAGTCTTTTGTCCGAGAACTATTCAATTTTCAATGATAAAGTGTTGTCCCTTGTATAACACACTCCCAAGCCTTGAACGATGCCAAGGCTTTGTATATTCTTATTTTGAGGACTTGTATTTCTTAATAAATTGAGTGGGTGTAATTCCGAGATACCCCTTAAACTGTCTGCAAAAAAAATAAACGTCCGAAAAATTGCAAAGCTCTGCGATCCGCGTTACGGTATAGCGTTCAATTGGAGACATTGCCTTTTTTATATTAACTCGGATTGATCGTTTTACATACGGCAAGTGATTTTTGCGCTTCCGAAATAGGACAAAGGTTTTTTTGGGTTCCGTCTATTGCTTCAAAGAAGTTTAGCGACTCTGCTTTGAACATATCGTTGCGACGGGTATTGGCGTGAACGGTGTCCCACACCCCTTTTTCACGCGTATAAATCTTTAACTCGTATTCATCCCAAGTGGAAAAAGTAAGCTCCATCTGTCCGTTGGTACCAAGCAAGGTCATAGTACGGGTACGTGGCGACTGAAAAAAGTCAAGATGAACGTTTGCAAGGCAGCTCGGAAATTTAACCAGTATTTCAACCGTATCGGGAGATTTGAAGCCAAGCTCACCGTACGAGCCGAAAAATCCGTTACAGGATATAGGCTCTTCTCCCGAGAGATATATCGCAAGGTCAAGGTCATGAACAAGTTCAAACGCCCCCGAATACTTAACGTAATACGTTGACAGATAATCGGGACGTACATCCGGGAAATGCTCCCCCATCATAGCACGAATAGAAACGAGCTTTCCTATCGTTCCATTATCAAGACGGCGTTTTAGTTCACAAATACCTTCGTGAAATCTAAAGCAAAATCCTACTTCAACGGTTATACCTTTTTCCTGAGCAAGAGAGGAAAGCTCGTCAATTCCGTCAAGAGAATCCGACAAAGGCTTTTCGAGAAAAACGTGCTTTCCAAGAGCCACCGCCGCCTTTGCCTGCTCTATATGGCAACGCGTTGGTGAAAGTATGTATACACAATCCGCATCTGTAGCAAGTCCTGCCTCGAAGGAAGACACCATCTCTCCTCCATATATTTTTGCAAGTTCTGCCATCTTTTCAGCGTCCGGGTCAAAAAACACAAATCTTTTAATACCAAGCTCGAAAAGACATTCGGAATGTCTTTTTCCAATCGAACCGCAGCCCACAAGAAATATCTTACGGTCTTTTACTGCCATGACGAAAATCCTCCGTCAACCGTAAGATTTATACCGGTAACGTAATCCGATGCATCGCTTGCGAGAAAGAGCGCAGCTCCTTTGATATCACTTCCGATACGCCCCATATGTCCAAGCGCCGTACGGTCACTGTACAGTCTTACAAACTCAGGAGGAAGCTCACCTTTATCAAATCCCCCCGGAGATATACAGTTCACATTTACACCGTAAGGCGCCATAACCGCTGCCAAATCGCGCGTCAATGCTATTACTCCGCCTTTCGCTGCCGCATAATCAACAGGTTGCTCCATCTTATTTGCTTTGTAATACATTCTGCGGTCACGTCCAACAATTCCGGCAATAGAGCCTATATTGATTATCTTACCGTACTTTTGTGACTTCATATACGCGCCCACAGCCTTACACACAAAAATAGTTCCCGTAAGATTTACGTTGATCATATTGAAAATATCCTTATATGCACGATCAAAAATATGGCCTTCGGAGGCACCGCTTCCGCCGCCGGAATTATTTACAAGTATATCGATATGTCCTTGCCACTCCATTGCATTTTTTGCAAATGCTTCAACGCTTTCACAAGATGTTACGTCAAGTGACAGTCCTAATGCTTTCACCGAATATTTTCCCTCAATTTCGGAAGCAGCCTGATTTGCTTTTTCTATCTGACGGCTTGTAATAATAATATCACTTCCGTATTTCGCAAGGATCTCCGCCATATCCCGTCCAAGACCCGCTACAGCACCGGTAACTATAGCTACTCTACCCTTTAAATCAAACATTTGATTATGTATCCTTTCGATTATCCTATATTTCAATTAATTTTTAAAATTTAAATCAATTGATGATTTATTATAATTCAATTTTATATTCAATACAATCATTTTTTTGACCTATTTTTTACTCTCATTGACTTATGATAAAAAGTATGCTATAATATAAGCCAAGCTATATTCATAGGAGAATAAAATGTACGATATTGCTGTCAACCAAAAAGGAAAAGACAATTTTTATAAAATATGGCATACTCCGCAAAAAAATACCTTTCTTTTTATAGAAGCCGGAAAAGGAAGCATCGTTTTCCGTGATAAAAGCTATCCTATGCAATCAGGAGTGCTTTGCTATATAGGTAAAAACAAATACCATTATACCTTTCCAAATAAACCTATGGAATACACAAGAAGTAAGCTGTTCTTAGAATCAAATATATTGGATAGCTTAACACACGTACTTGGCAATTATCCAAACTTTACAGAGCTTTTTAACGAAGATGCGATCATCTTTTCTATTCTTGGAGAAAACGATAAAAACGCGGTCCGAGATATTTTCGACACGTTAAATAGTTTATCGGAAGATTCAACGTATATCCAAGCCGAAATATCATCTGCGGCCATTCGGCTTATGATCATTCTTACAAAAAATGCAATTACAGAAGCAAGACCCGAACCCAATTCTCTCCAAACCGTTATAAACTTTATCAATCAACATATTTCTGAAGATATTTCAATCGATAAAATAAGCGAGATATGCTATATAAACAAGTATTATCTCTGCAGGTTATTCAAAGGAAAGATAGGTATTACCGTTATGGACTATATCGTACAAACAAGAATAACTATGGCAAAAGAACTATTAAAAAAGGAGGACATATCTGTCACTCAGGTGAGTATCCTATGCGGATTTTCAAGTCCATCTTATTTTTCAAGAATTTTCAAAGAAAAAACCGGGCTTTCTCCGTCCGCGTACAGAAATCAAAAAATACGGGTATTGATGTGTCACAAATATGCCGTATCAAAATGTGAGCGCTTGGAATGACTAATTCCATGCCTCACCACATTCCCACGGACGAAGAAATACAAAGAGCCGCAGAAAATATAAAAAATATCACCAATTTTGTTGTCCTTTATTGACCACACTCCTGTCGGGCTCGCCGATAATCCAAAACGGCAAGCTCGTTGGAGCTGTGACGCACGTGCTGATCAACGATCCCACCACGGAGTATGGGATCTTTATTGAGAATATGCCGGAGAACATGGCGCAGGCACCGGGGTAAAGCGGACCGCACGCAAAAAGGCAATATCATTCCGGAAATCGGTTTGATATTGCCTTTTTGAATGCTAAAATATCTTTTTAAAGTCACCCGGGGTTACTCCCGTCCGTTGCTTAAAGAAACGAACAAAATAGCTTACATCGTCAAAGCCACATCTTTTTGCGACCTCCGTTATAGTATAATATCCACTTTTCAGGTATTCTTTTGCGTAATATAGCCGTATGGAATCACGGTATTGCATAGGTGCTTGCGAATATATTTTTTTCCATTCCCTCCTGAAATTTGTCACGCTCATATTGCAAACAAAAGCCAACTGCTCCAAGGTGACGGGATATTTGAAATGCTGCTCAATATATTCCTTGGCAGGAAGTAGTCTTTGATAAAACATAGAATTTTGTTCTACCATAAACTCAAAATAAAACTGTGAGAGCAGCTCATAAAGATAGCCTGTTGACCGCATTTCGTAGCCTGCCTTTTTCAGGCTCCATGCACCAACCAATTCTTTTAAGGTTCGCTCGATTTGTTCAAGCTTTTTCCCTTGCAGCAGACAGTATGGCTGTCCTAACGCATTCAGATTGGACGAATCCTCGTGTATATCAAAATTCACCGTATAATGCTTGAATTCCTTTTCTGTTACAATGGAATATGCGCAATTTGGAGAAAGAAACAGTATGTCACCGTCCGTAATCGTAATGCGATCCCCTGCGAAAAAACGATACTCTGCCTTTCCGTTCAACACATAAACGAGACCGTAATGTGATCTTCCGTAAGGATATTCGCATCTATGGACACGGTCAAGAATGAATTCATGTGCAATATGTATTTTTTCTATATCCAAATAAAAATCTTCTGAAAACATCGCAGGTCACCTCCTCTTGTCAACAGGTCAAGTATAACACGGATAAACATTTTTGTCAAGCAATGATGGACAGATTGTCCTATAAGTGAGCATTTTATCCCTTGATTTATGATGCTTTTTATGCTAAAATTCTATAAAAAGGAGGAGCTAACAATGAAAAAATCAAAAATCGCCATTGTAGGCTTGGGACACTATATTTACTTCGACCAATTCGAGGGACTTCGCGAGGAGCTTATACATAAGAGCGAACAATTCAGAGCTTATCTTGACCCCACGGTGTGTGACATCATTGATATCGGTTATATCGACTGTGCGGAGGCGGCTTTTGATGCCGTGAAAGCGCTCAAAAAAGAGGATGCCGATCTTTTGTTCGTGCTTCTGTCCACCTACGTTCCGTCTGCGGTTGCAGCACCGTTTGCGAGATATCTTGATATTCCACAGGTGCTGGTTGCAATTCAGCCGCTTGAGCATTTGGATTATTCACATACCACCACGTATATGCAGCTCTGCAACGACGACGTTTGTGCGATGCCCGAGATTGCGGGCGTATACGAACGCCTCGGCAAACCCATTCCCCCCTGCATTGTAGCATCATCATCACAGAGTGAAAAGATCAAAAAGCAGGTTTCCGAGTGGGTGGCGGCAGCAACGGCTATGGCAGGCTTCAAGTATGAAATCTTCGGCTACCTCGGTCACACCTATGAGGGCATGTACGATATGCACACCGATCCCACCGCCTTTACTGCCGCATTCGGTTCCCACGTCAAAATGCTGGAAATGTGTGAATTGGCAAGGCTATCGGATGCAGTCACAAATGAGGAAGTCAAGGAGCAGATCGAGGAGATCAAGAGCACCTTTGAGATCTGCGACCCCTCGATCGATCCCCTTACAGACTACGTCAAAAACGAGGATCTTGAATATTCGGCAAGGCAGTCTGTGGCGCTCAAAAAGCTGGTATCGGGCAATAAATTAACGGCACTTGCCTATTATTATAAGAGCGAGCCCAACACCCCCTACGAGCAGTTAGCGGCAAACCTAATCATTGGCAACACGCTTCTGACCTCGTCGGGTATTCCCTTGGCAGGGGAGGCAGACCTCAAGACAGCGGCAGCCATGCTGATTATGAAAAACATCGGTGGTGGTGGCTCGTTTGCGGAGAGCCATCCCTTTGACGTCTGCGACAAGGTGGTACTCATCGGACATGACGGTCCTCACAACATCAAAATCGCCGAGGGCAAGCCCCGTCTGCGCAAGCTCAAAAAATATCACGGCAAGTCGGGCAGCGGCATCGGCGTGGAGTTCTCGCTCAAGGCAGGCCCCATTACGCTTCTTTCCATCAACGTCGACAGAGGCGGCAAATTCCGTATGATCGCCGCAGAAGGCACGTCCATCGCGGGGGACATTCCCCAAACGGGCAACACCAATACGCGCGTCAGCTTTGGCTGCGACGTGTGTGAATTCCTCGCGCGCTGGAGCGAGGCAGGTCCTACGCATCATCTGTCTCTCGGTGTCGGGCATCATATGAATACGTTGAAAAAATTTGCCAAAATCAGCGGAATTGAATTGGTAGAGGTAACATGAGTATGAAACGAGATCTTTTTGTATTTTCGGGGCAGTCCAATATGATGGGAGCATCTGTTTATGCTCCTCAAAGGCAGCTCTCGATCAAGGATTCATACGAATATAAGCACAAGCCCAAAAGGCTTGGAGAAAAAGAGGGAGCTTTCGTTTTGGCAGGATACCCCGTTGGAGAATTTGCCTATACGGACCTCGACCTTGCATATCGCGCGGATATGGTGAACGAAAAGAGAGAAAGCCTTTTGAGCAATTATTCCGACAATACGTACTTTTGCCCTTCCATGTCCAATTTAAAATCCGACGAAGAGAAAACGCTGTATCCGTTTGCCGCGTTTTCGGAGGCAACAGCCCGAAACGGTGCAACACTCGCTCCCTTTCTTGCAGAGGAGTGGGAAGCACTCGGAAACGCCTGCGCCTACGCGCATATCGCGCAAGGAGGCGTATCGATCGATTATTACATGACCGATGACATGATTGCGGATTATGCCCTTCGGCTGGATCAATACAACCGAGAAAACGGCACAAGCTATGATGCTGAGGTTCCCGCCAAGCATCGAAAGCCGGGAGCTCCCGAATATTTTTTTGAAAAATGCAAGGATTTTTTTGCAGATGCAGAAGCACATTTTGCTGCGGATGAGCTCTCCAACCGATGCTTCTTCTGGTTGCAGGGAGAATCCGACACCAAGCGATCCTCTGCTGAATATGAAATCAAGCTCGGCGTTATCTGGGATCGGCTGAAGGCGATTGGCTTTACCCATTTCTTCTGCATTCGAATTGACTATTTCGGTGCGGATAACATCTATCGCGTCATGCAAGCGCAGGAGGATTTTGTATCGCATCGGCAAGACGCCTATATGCTCACAAGAATTGCCTCCTATTTTACGCATCCCGAGCAGAACGAGGATGAGTGGTTTCTCTCCCCTCCTGCCGAGGAATGCCGGAATTGTCGCGACAGCTTTTTCGGCTTTCAAAACCAGCACGTCAACGAAAAGGGATTTTTTGTCATCGCCACACACTCGGTCAAAAACCTCTATCGCGTACTGGTGCAAGGGGAAGAACCTTTGCTCGAAAAAGAGAACGTCCGTCTTTTGATCCCAAAAAACGAAAAACAGGAGTGAGAATATGTATCACGTAAAATTGCAGAACGAAATCCCCCTCCCCTCCCCCGCCAAGAGTGACCGCATCGTGGCGGCACACTATTACGCCGCGTGGAAAAAGGGCGCTGCCGGAATTCATGAGGGATTTGATGATCTTGCGGATATCTATCCCGACCGTACGCCGCTTATGGGATACTACGATGAAGAAAATCCCGAGGTCTGTGATTGGGAGATTAAATGGGCGGTAGAGCACGGTATCAATTGCTTTATCCATTGCTGGTATCGGAAGCCTGAAAACTTTGGAAAGCCCGTAACGGTCAATGACCTTCGTTGCGGACACGGTATACACGAGGCTCTTTTTAATGCAAAATTTCAAAAATATATGAAATTTGCCATCATGTTTGAGGCTTCTCCCCGTTGGGGAGGAACGGACGAGGTCGATATGATCGAGCATCTCATGCCGTTCTGGATGGAAAACTATTTTAAGAGAGAAAACTATCTTGTCATCGACAACAAGCCCGTACTGTTCGTTTATCAGCAGCAACGACTGAGCACGTGCTTCCAAAGCGCCGAAAGCCAGAAAAAGACCTTTGATGCCTGCCGTGCGTACGCAAAGCAATGCGGCTTTGACGGCATGATCATCGGCGCATGCTATTACAGACCCGAAAAAGGATTTCATGACGATCTCATGGCAAGAGGCTATGATCTACGCTTTGGATATACTGCGGGATACAAGTCGCCCTGTGATTTTTACGAAGACGAGGATGCAATCGTCAAAGGTCAGTGTGATAAGCTTTTGGAGAATCTTGCGATCGACGAAGAGAGATTTGTTCCCACCGCCTCCTGCTTCTGGGATCCCACACCGCGCTATTCTAAAAGGTGGTGCGATCTCGGCTACCGATTCCGAGACAATTCCAACATCTGGTATCTCTCGCCCGAGAAGTTCAAGGAGCTTTTAAAGAAAATGAAGGCGATCTCCGATGCGTTACCCGAGGACGCGTGGGCGAAGCGGATGATCATGATCGACAACTGGAACGAATGGGACGAAGGACACTTTATCGCTCCCAGCCACAAGTTCGGTTACAAATATCTGCAAGCAATCCGCGAGGCGCTGACCGAATGCAACAACCTTCCGGATTACCGTACGCCACGTGATCAGGGCTTTGGAAGCTATAATACCTCATGGAAAACTCCCGATTTTTCAGAGTTTTGCAAAAATATGCTAAAGAAAAAAAACTGATTGTACAAAAAATAGTTATCCTATCTTGACCACACACCTGTCGGACTCACCCATCATTCAGAACGGCAAGCCGGTGAGTGCTGTGACGCATGTCCTCATTAATGATCCGACCACGGGGTATGGGATATTTATTGAAAATATGCTTGTCGGGATGCCTGTGCTGGCGAGATAAAAACAAATAAGAAGGCTTGAGAGGGAGAGAATTTCTTTACAAAGAAGTTCCCTTCCTCTCAAGCCTTCAACGGCAATAGAAATGTCGCATTTTTAATCATCGTAAATCACATGAGATAAAAACCATTTCAATCCACATATTTTTATCTTTTCGAACAAAAGATCATTATCTCCCAAGGCAACCAAGCTTGCATCCTTGCTTTTTGAGACAGAACGCGGTGCTGGATGCAGAACAACATACCTTATACAATCTGCTTCTTTTTGATTATCAAAATGTATTTTGTATTTTCTAATAGTAAAAACATGATCGATTGCCGCATTATTTCCGGGGGCTCTCGGATTCATAACAAACACGCCTCTGCGTTCCAAAATAATCTCCAAGCGCTTGTTTTCAAAAAAATAATATCGGACCTTACGATATGGAGTCGTTAAAACGGTAACGGCAATTTTTTTTGCTTGCGATTGAATAATGAGATCCACTTTCCCATCATGCCGAAAAACCGAGAAAATGGGATTTCTCACAAAAGAAAAATCGAGCTTGTTCCTTTTTAATTTTGCAATTAAAGTCAATCGCTTAATAATCAAATAACCGTACTTAAAAAAGAGCAAAGCAACAAGAATACCAATAATCCAACGTAACATCTTATCTCCTCTCTTTAATTATTTGACGTTACAATATTGGCAAAACCGCTCAAGCATAACAGAAATCTCCCCTTTGAACAGCTCAAGCTCGGGTTTTTTTAGCATGTTTTTCAATAGCGTAATACATATCTGTTCTGTTGAAACGGAATTTGGAAGAATCGTAGAATACAAGAGCTTGGATTTTGTTTCTTTTTGTAGGTCTACTATATGTTTTTCCAAGGCATTAAAAATGTAGTTGATATAATTTGAAGCAACGCCAGATTGACCCATTTTCATATAGATGGCGGCAATCTCACAATAATTGTACAGTAACGGTGGGTCATAGAACCCTGCATATTTACCATCTAAAATTGTTTCGTAAAGAGCCGCCGCCTTTTGATAATAAAACAGCTTTTCCTCGTTCGACATTTCGGGTCGGATCAACTGACGCACCGAGCACTCCGTGAGATCGATCGTATAAATAATGTTTTTGAGTAATTGAGCACGATATTCTTCTCCCTCCATGACAAATCTCGCGTATACCTCTCGGCTATGGCGCAATTTGGGTAGCTTTTGATAATAGTATTTTCCTTTTTCCTTTATTCTTGGATTGTCCGATTCGGAGCAAAGCTGTAGCATGATGCGATAAATTTCGTTTCGTATATCATCATTTGTACAGCACTTCTCGGCATGATCGGCAAGCGAAAGCATCTTATCAACATGATTCTTATCATATAGCTTTTTGCGTAGCACATGGAGCATCACGTCTGGATAATTTTTGTAGGTATCGGGATTCAGCTCAATTTCCTGTATCCATGCTTGATATACCCCCTCCCAATCCTTTTTGGCGTGTAACTCATGAATTTTTGCTTCAAACTCTTGGCGATGCTCACCCCCCCATACCAATTCCATATCAAACAAGGAATCGATAGAACATTTAAAAAGCAGGGCAATTTTGGGCAAAAGCGCAATATCGGGAGACAACAACCCGCGTTCCCATTTTGAAACGGTTTGAGAGGAAACGCCAAGCTGTTCTGCCACTGCCGCCTGTGTCATATTGTGAAGAATTCTCAACCTTCTTAATTTCTTTTCAAGTTTCATAATTTTATCACACATTATTTTTCATCCAATAATTGTATTTCTTTTTGCGATATAGCAAAAGGAACATCAGATACACCGCACAGTTCAACACTGCACTCAACGCATATCCCACAAACGGAATATTGATTACAGTATCAAACAAGTACATAGGCGCAAAGAAAAATGTAAGAACAGAAATCGTTTTTCTATCAAAAATCATTCGGTCAAATGTATTGAGCGCAAAACAAATCAAAACAACACCAACAATACAAGTAAGCATTCTCGATTCGCGCCGAATGATCAATTTCAGATCATCAAACCATGAACGCCACAATTTGTTCCTATAATCTGCTAACACCTCATCCTCACCCACGGATTTTTTGATTTTTGATATATAAAGCAATATTGCACCAAACGCAACGGTAGTCATCAAGGCAATTAAAGATAATCTTAATGTGGTATTTTCCACCTCATTTAATATAGCACCCCAAATAACGTACAAAACAATATAGGCAATCAACGTTATCAACGAGACAAGTGTCAAATTCCAAAATATGCGTTTCACAACCACCCCTCCCTTCTCTTTGATTTCATTTTACCACAAGAACCAACAATTGTAAATAGGCAATATGGCACACGGTTCTGTCCGTATCGGATGTGTAAAAGGCAATACCAAGCCGCTTGGTATTGCCTTTTTCTCTCTCAAAGCATCACGTTGCTCTGACGGTATTCCCTTGGAGATGCGCCCGTATGCTGACGGAAGCACCGCGAAAAATAGTATGCCGATGAAAATCCGCACTCATAGGCGATCTGCTCCACGCTTTTTTGCGTACAGATCAATTCTCTCTTCGCGAGATTCAGGCGCAGAGAGGTAATATATTCGTTCGGAGTCTGCCCCGTCTCTCTCTGGAGATTTCTGCGAAGCTGGGATTCCGATATAAAAAATTTCGCGCAAAGCCCCGCGACCGAAAGCGTAGGGTCGGTGTAATGACTGTATATATAGGTCAACATCGCAGAGCTCTCGCGGCTCTTCCCTGCGCGTTCCTCTCGCTCGGTCAGCTGTGCCAAGGCGGTATAAAGGAACGCCTTGGCGCGGATGGGTGCATCGATCCGTTGCTGCGCCCATACCTCTACTGTCTCGGCAAACGCGTTGCAAAGCGCATCAAAATCCGTCGCTCGAATCGCGCACGGTGCCAAAAAATCAAATATTGCCTCCTCGTCAAGCAACTCAAAATCAAGAACGAAATATGCAACTCTTTTGGTCCTGGCAATTCCGTAATACGGTACGTCTCGCGGCAACAGCAAAACGGTTCCTCTTGTTGCCGTAATCGATCGATCAGAAAAAATATACTCAATTTCTCCTTCTGTAAAAAGCACCAAACCGTCTCTGTTGCGAGGCTTTGATACCCTTCTGCTCCAATTTTCAGTGCTGTTCTGATACACGTTGAGTATGCTCGATACACACAAATCCATATACGCACCTCCCGCCTACTGTACTTTTCCATTTTATTATATCACGCCCTCCCTTCTTTGTCAATGACGGATTTGTGCAAGTTTGAGATGTATTTGTGCATTTACATCCTCTGTTTTCCGTATTATAATGAAAATGATCAAACGAGGAGGAGCTATCTATGAAACAACCGTTTTTTGCAAATCGTCCCTTAATTGAAAATGAATTTGAGCAGGCGATATTCGACCCTTCCACGGGAATTTCTCCCGACGAACTGCTCTTGACGTTGAAGGAAATGTGCGACGCGCCCACCGACGAAGCGCGCCCGATCGTTTTTGCCAAGGCGTTTGCGTATCTGCTTGATAACGTACAGCTGCAGATCAACGAGCACACGCCCTTCTCCGTAAAATTCAATCTCGGTATCGATTATACCGAGTTTGCCACCAAAAGTATCCTTCAGATCGCCGTTTCTCCGCAAAAAAGCCGCGTGCGCGCTGAAAAGTTGCCGCAAGAGTATGCGCAGTACCGCAATTTTGCGTCAGTCGGTCTGGATTGGATGATGGTCGATTTCACGCACACCGTGCCCAATTGGGACTATCTGCTCAAGTACGGCTTTGCGGGAATTCTGCAAAACGCGAGAGACTCCAGAGAAAAGCTTTCCGCCACCGAGGCGCCTCAAAGCGAACGTCTCGTTTTTTTGGATTCGGTCATCCTCTGCTATGAAGCGATCATTAGACTCCTTGAAAGGATTTATGCGTATTCCCTCCGTTTTGACCTGCCCGAATTTTCAAAATGCATCAAAAATCTCTCCACCCGTCCACCCGAAACGCTCTACGAGGTGATGATGTTCTCGGTGCTGTACCTCTATTTTGAGGAAGCCGGCGTTGAGAGAGCGCGATCGCTCGGCCCCATCGACCGTCTCTACCTCCCCTACCTTGAAGCGGATCGCAAGCGCGGCATGGCGGAGGAAGAGATCCAAGATCTGTTCCGCTACTATTTTATCCACTTCACCGCCGCAAAGCGCTTTGCCGAGCAGCCCTTTACCATTTGCGGCTCGGACAAGGACGGCAAGGATCTGACCTGCGAATTGAGCCATATGATCCTTGACATCTACGATGAAATGGACATCTACGATCCCAAGATCCACCTCCGCTGTCACAAGGCGCTTGACGAGCGCATTCTAAAAAAAGCGGCAAGAATCATCAGCGACGGACACAACAGCATCTGTCTGATCAACGACGAAGCGGTGTATCGTGGCTACGAGCGACTCGGAATCCCGCGCGAGGAGAGCCAGAATTACGTGATATCGGGCTGCTACGAGCCGATCATCATGGGGCGCGAGGAGGCGGAGATCTGCGCGATGCGCTTCAACACGGTCAAGTGTGTGGAATTTGCACTGAACGGCGGAAAGGACATCATGACGGGCATCCGCGCAGGACTTGCGAGCAAGACCGATATCGAAAGCTTTGACGAGCTTTTTGAGATCTTTTTGCAGCAGCTTGACTACTGCACCGACTTTGCCCTGGATTTTATTGAAAAGCAAGGCAGATACAGCACGCTGATCAATCCATCTCCCATCTATTCGAGCAGCTTTGCCGAGTGTATTGAGAACGGTAAGGACGTGCACGAGTATCCCTTGGCATACAACAACCTCTCCCTCAAGCATCACGGACTCGCCACCACGGTAGACTCGCTCGTCGCTGTCAAAAAGTTTGTTTTTGATAACAAGGAGGTCTCCTTGGAGGAGATACGGCAAATACTCGCGCATGATTGGCAGGGCTATGAGGAGCTGCAGGCAAGAATTACGAGCAACACGGAAAAGTACGGCAACAATCGCCCCCTTCCCGATCAGATCATGTCGGATATCCTTGAGCATATCGCAGATCGCTATTGCGGCAAGGAGCTGGCGCGTGGCGGCAAGGTGCGCCTCGGTCTTGACTCGGTCTACCACTGCATCAAGCACGGCGAAAAGACCTCCGCAACCCCCAACGGAAGAAATGCCACAACCCCCATCTCCAAAAATCTCTGTGCTACGGACGGCATGGACCGAGGCGGCATTACCGCGTATATGCAGTCGCTCCTGAAGATCGATTTCTCTGCCTTTCTAGACGGCGCACCGTTTGATTTTATGCTCCATCCTTCTGCCGTGGAGGGAGAAAAGGGCTTGGACGATTTCGTCTCCCTGATCAAGATCTTCCTCTCTTGCGGCGGCTTTGCGATGCAGGGCAACGTCGTTGGCGGCGAGACCTTGAAGGCGGCACAGCTTCACCCCGAAAAATACGCGACTCTACAGGTGCGCGTTTGCGGTTGGAACGAGTATTTCGTCAAATTGAGCAAGCTCAAGCAGGATATGTTTATCCGTCAATGCGAGGTGATGGGCGGATGATATTTGCGATCAAACCGTTTGAAATACACGACGGAGACGGCATCCGCACCACGGTATTCTTCAAGGGATGCCCGTTGCGCTGTCAATGGTGCCACAACCCCGAATCATGGTCTCCCAAAAAGGAGCTTCTCTTTGATGCGGAGCTCTGCCGCGATTGCCTCAAATGCGTCTCTCTTTGTGATGCGCACATACAAAGCGGTACCTCGCACCTCTTTGAAAGAAAAAACTGCACCGCTTGCGAAAAATGCGTTTCGGTCTGCCCGTCCGGCGCCCTTGAAATTGCAGGCATGGAGTTGTCAGCGGAGGAGATCGCCGAGGAAGCCCTCAAGGACGAGCTCTTTATGAAGGGGAGCGGAGGCGGCGTGACCTTCTCGGGAGGCGAGCCTTTGATGCAAGTCGACCTTTGCGTTGACGTTGCAAGACGGATCAAGGCAAGAGGCGTCAATCTCGCGATCGACACCTGCGGAGCCGTTCCGAGATCTGCGATCGATCAGATTCTCCCCTTCGTTGACACCTTTCTCTTTGATATCAAGGCAATTGACGAGCAAACGCACGTTGCGTGCACAGGGGTATCCAACAAGCAGATCCTTGAGAATCTGCGATACGTCGATTCACTCGGCATCCCCATAGAGATCCGCTATCCTTACGTTCCCACAATGAACGACATGGAAGACGAGCGCATTGCTTGCTTTGTCAAGGATCTGAAGCACGTGACCTGCCTGCGTGTCCTCCCCTACCATAGCTACGCGGAGCGAAAATACGCGCGCATGGGGCTCCCCTACCCTCTGCCGAACGTCCCCGTTCCCACCAAGGAGGAGATCTCGGCGGTCGTCGAAAAACTCAAAAAATGCGGTCTTGCAAACGTGAGCACCTTTTAAAGCCAAAAAATGCACTCTCGTAAATGAGAGTGCATTTTTTTAGTTCCTTGAGCCGCCCGTTTTGCTTTAGAAAAAGCGGTGCGGTAATATTGATCAAGCCGTCAGAACGACCTTACCCACGTTCTTGCCCTTGTAGAGCAGATCGTGCGCCGCCTCTGCCTCCTGAATGGGAAGCGTTGCGTAGATGGTGGGCTTGACGAGCCCTGCCTCGATCTTGGGATATACGTCACGGACGATACCCGCGAGGATCTCTGCCTTGACCGCGGGTGCGCGGGAGCGCAGGGTACTACCGATGATGCGAACGTTGCGAACGTAGATGTTCTTAAGATCGATCTCGGTCTTGGTGCCCGCCAGAGCCGCGATCATGATCCAACGCGCGCCGTGTGTGAGATAATGGATGCATTTGCCCATGATCTCGCCGCCGAGGCAGTCGATGGCAAGCAGCAAATAAAGATCACCGCGACTATTTCCTTTTCATTTGATCTGTGCGACTTATATAGCCGTCCTCACCTTCCTTGAAATCGGCTAAAATTATATCTCACGTCATCAGAGCTCTTTACAATATTTCTTATATACCCGATAGAAGCAGGAATAATCGCAAAATCCGCTGGCGGTGGCGGCACCGGCAAGCGACTCGCCCGCGCGTATGCGCTCCTGTGCCGCAGCAAGACGCTTTTTGAGGAGGTATCGGTAGACCGAGATATTGAGTGCTCTTGTAAATTTATGCGCCAACGTAGAGGAGGATACATGGATCTCCCGTGCAATCCGCTCGACCGACAGTCGCTCGGTGTAATGCGCATCAATGTAGTCCATTGCCGCACGCACCTCGGGCGTAATATTGAGATTGTGGCTGATGCCATCGTCGGAGTATTGCTTGCAAAGGATCAAGAGCTGCACCAGTGCCGCCTCCAGAAACATCTTTTTTTCGCTCTCCTCGATCGAACTGCGTACCGTTGCGATCATTTCCTCAAAAATTCCTACGATGCGCGGATTCGGCGCTTCCACAAGCATTACCTCCGGCATGACGGCACGGACAAGCTTCGACAAGCTCTCCGTCTCACGAAAACCAAAAATGCACCGTGTGTACTCCTCCGGCTTTTCGACGGAAAACTGGTGAAATTCGCCCTTTGGAACCATGATCAGGTTTCCGCGACTCAAGCGTTGCTGAATGTTCTTGGAAACAAAGCGTGCTTCCCCATTGATAAAAAGGATAAACTCTGCATATCCGTGAAATTCTCTCCCCACCGCCGAGGGTGCTCCCTTGGCATATTTGAAATGAAACCCCTCGGTCTCTACGTAATACTGAAAAGAACTGTTCATTTTCTCACCTCTTTGACCATTTTATCACAGTTTTGCAGAAATTACAATATTTTTTGCTATATTTGCTATTTTCAATTGTATTCTATGCTGATATAATGATAAAAAAGGAGGTTGCCATGAATCTTTTACGTGAAAAGCTTGAGAAGAAACAAAAAATTCTGGGCACGTTGGTCAGCCTTACCGATCCTGCACTCTGCGAGATCATGGGGCGAGTCGGCTTTGACTGCGTATGGATCGATATGGAGCATACCTGCATTGATTGCAAGGACGTGCTCTGCCACCTCAACGCAGCGCGTGCAACCGACATACCTGCCGTTGTGCGTCTCCCCCAAAACGATCTAACCTACACCAAAAAGGTCATGGAAATGGATCCCGAGGGCATCATCTTCCCGATGGTGCGGACGGCGAAGGAAGTCAAAGCTCTCATCGACATGACCCTCTATCCCCCGCACGGCACACGCGGCTTCGGTCCTCTGCGTGCGATCGGCTACGGCGCGATCAATGCCAAGGAATACACCCAAAAGCAATCCTTTGATGTTTGCCGTTTTGTACAGATCGAGCATATCGACATGATCGAGGAGCTTGAGGAAATCTGCAAAATCTCCTATGTTGACGGCTTTATCTTCGGTCCGAACGACCTCTCCGGCTCCCTCGGTGAGTTCCTCAATATCTTTGGAGATACCACGATATCGGCTATTCGTCGCGCGATCGAGGTCGTGAAGCGAAACGGAAAATACATCGGACTTGCAGGCGGTGCCGACGAGCACGACATCAAGATCTGGTCAGAGCTTGGGCTCGACCTGCTCTTTGCGGGCGCGGATTGGAGTTACGTTTACAGCGGCGGCGTGCATACGCTCGCAACCATGAAAAAATATATGTAACGAGGAAAGACTATGGAATTTAAAAGAAACGGCTATACGATAGATTTGGGAGAGCCCTTTATTCACGTTGACAATGAGAGGCGTGGAAGAAGCGGACATATGTCCCACGCAATGGTGGAGCTCCACCCGAATTACGTCATTGATTTCAACTCCAACTGCAGCGCGGTCATTCACAAGGGGCACTCGACCTACGGTTGGGTGGAATACCGATACTCCGAGGACGCAGGCGTAACATTTTCCGAGGAGATCCACGAGCTTCCCTACTCCAAAAAATCCCTCTACGACGGCATCAATACCATCTCTGTTGAAAAGGCTGTGGTCTGCGACGACGGCACGCTGGTTGCCATCTGCTTGCGCAACGATGCGCACAAGCTCTGCGAGCCATGGGATACGCCTATGGTCGTTCGTAGCTTCGACGAGGGCAAGACATGGACCGAGCCCACCGAGCTTTCTCCCTACAAGGGACGCGTTTACGACGCACGCTACCACAATGGTGCGGTCTATGCGCTTGAATTCTGCAATGACGGCGAAAAAAGCTTTACAGGCTGGAACGAGGAGCATGTCTACCGCATTTTTGCAAGCTACGACAACGGAGCGACCTTCGAGGAGGTCTGCGTGGTCCCCATTCCCTCCATGGGGCGCGGCTACGGATCGATGATCTTTGACGGCTCAGGCAGGCTACACGTCTATGCCTATAACGTCAACGCAGAGCGCGAGATGGATCACGTAATCAGCGAGGACTGCGGCAAGACATGGGGGAAAGCAAGCGTCTGTCACGTTTCCAAGGGCATTCGCAATCCCCAAACGGCAATCATTGACGGAATTGTTGTACTTCACGCGAGAGCTGAGCAATGGACAGGCTTTGTACTCTACACCTCCAAGGACGGTCAGAATTGGGACAACGGCGAATACATCGGCACCAACACCGGTGGCTGCTACTACTCCAACAACGTCGTTCTCAACGACCCGGACGGCGGAAAGCGTCTCCTCATCCAATACTCCGAATGCTACAATGTGCATTGTGTCAACATCATGCACCGTTGGCTCAAGATCAAAAAATAACACCAAAAGGCGGTACCCGCTTGAAGTGAAGCTCAAATAGCTCACTTCAGCTTGTACCGCCTTTTGTTATGCTTTGATCAAACCGTCAGAACGACCTTACCCACGTTCTTGCCCTTGTAGAGCAGATCGTGCGCCGCCTCTGCCTCCTGAATGGGAAGCGTTGCGTAGATGGTGGGCTTGACGAGTCCTGCCTCGATCTTGGGATATACGTCACGGACAATGCCCGCGAGGATCTCTGCCTTGACCGCGGGTGCGCGGGAGCGCAGGGTACTGCCGATGATGCGAACGTTGCGAACGTAGATGTTCTTAAGATCGATCTCGGTCTTGGTGCCCGCCAGAGCCGCGATCATAATCCAACGCGCGCCGTGCGTGAGATAATGGATGCATTTGCCCATGATCTCGCCGCCGAGGCAGTCGATGGCAACGTCAACCGAGTGACCCGCCTCCAGCTCTTCCTTGAGCACGAGCGAAATGTCCTCCTTGGTGGTGACCACCACTCTGTCGGCATTGAGGTGCTTGATGCTCGCCGCGATCTCGTCGGTGAGGACCGTGGTGATCACGCGCACGCCAAACGCCTTTGCCATAGGAATGATCACACTCGCAAGTCCCGATGCGCCCGCATTCATGAGCAGGGTATTTCCCTCTTGGATCTTACCCTCGATGAAAAGATTGAGATACGCGGTCGCAAATGCCTCGGGGATCGCCGCCGCCTCGACCATGGAGCAATTCTTCGGAACGGGCATGAGCATATCGTACTTAACACTGACGTACTCGGCATATCCGCCGCCGCCAAGCAGCGCGCAGACCTTATCGCCAAGCTTCCAACTCGACTTTTTCTCTGCCTCGGCACCGATCTCCACGATCTCACCCGCGACCTCAAGGCCCATCCACTCGGGACAACCGGGAGGAGGCGGATAGTCGCCCTCTCTCTGCATCAGATCCGCGCGGTTGAGCGCCGCAGCCTCGATCTTTACCAATACCTCATCCGCCTTGATCACGGGATCCGGGACGTTGTCCCAACGCAGGCTTTTATCTTCGTTTACCAATATTGCTTTCATATGCTTCTCCTATCTCGATTATTTCACTCCGCAGCACGAAAGGAGCGTGCGGAACAAATCCAATTCATAATCCAACGTATAGGGGTTTTCCTTTTCCCCGCGCACCATCTCGGCAAAAGCCGTGAGCATTGCCTCATAGCGCTGATAATTTTCACTTCTCTTGTGTGCGACCGCGGTATGCCCCTCCTCGTCAAGCCATCTCTCGGTCTTTTCGGTATAGAGCATCCATTTGCGATCGGGATCCGGCGCATCCTCCTCCAAGGGGCAGATTTCCACCGTCCTTTTGGATCCACAGACAACGAGCTGGCGGCGACGGAAGCCACCGACCTCGCACCCTGCCATGCGAACGACCGAAATGCCATTCGGATATTTCAAAACGGCAAATCCGATGTCCTCGGTGTCCACGCCCTCAAGCCCCGATGCGGTATTGAGCGGAAGGATCTCGGTCGGAATTCCCTGCAATTGCAGTACCAGATCGACCAAGTGACAGCCGAGATAGAACATCATACCGCCGCGGAAGGTACCAAACCACTCTCTGCACGCACGGTTGTCCATTCGGCTCATGTGCGCCTCCACGCTCCAGATCTCACCAAGCTCCCCTGCCTTTACGCGCGCAATGACGTCGGCAATGACGGGGTTATAGCGGTACATATATCCGATGTGAAAGACCTTTCCGCTCTTTCGTGCCGATTCGATCAAGCGCTCAAACGCCGCAAGATCCTGGCTGCCCGGCTTTTCCATGTGGACGTGCTTGCCCGCATCGACCGCCATCTGCGCGTACTTGAGCAGATGGATCTCATCGGTCTCCACCGCGACCGCCTCAATAGACTCGTCCGCAAGGATCTCCTCAAGTGTCAATTCGGGATAGCCCGCAAAATATTTTTCAATCTTTTCCGCACAGGTCTCGCGCTCATCCTCGACCAGCGCATAGCCCACCAGCTCATATAACTCGGGATGGATCGCAAGCGTTTGAAAGATCTCGGGCGCGTGGCTGTATCGGTTCATGCCGATCTGCGCGATCTTGATCCTTTTCATGCTTCCGCCTCCAATCTTGCGCGCTCGATGCGCAAGCCCTCGGTGATATCGGTAAAGTCCGCTTGGGTCAGACCCGTAGCGGCGAGCACCTTACTGTTATCGATGGATCTGTCGAATTTTCTGTCGTAGCGATAAGCCCACTGATAGTCGCCCGCAACGGGGGGATACGCCTCGATAAAGGTCTCCTCGTCGACCCACTCGACGTCAATGTCAAAGACCTCCTTGTAGATATCGGCAATCTTGCCCCACGTCAGATTTTGCGCGGTGGAAATCGTGTACGCCTCTCCAAAGGTCTCCTTTTTGAAGAGCAGATTGGCGATCAGCTTGCCCGAATTTCCTGCCCAATCGATGCCCGCTCCGAGGTCACGCGCCAGAGTGGGAAGCAGGAGCTTACCGTCTCTTCCGTACTTCTTTACGCTGTCGAGAATGTTTCCCGAATACATAAAGAGGTCAAAACGGCGGCAGGAGAAGGAGATAACGGGACGAACGATGGTCCAGGGCTCTCCCGCATGCTCCCGACGGAGATAATCCTCCCCAAGGATCTTGGGAAGCGCGTAGGTCTCCACGCGCGTAAATTCCTCCTCAAGCGGCACGTCCGAAAGGCGAGGGGCATCCTCGGTTATGGGGTGCTGCTCATTCGCGTACACGCGGTAGGAGGAGAGAAAGATGAGGTGCTCGGTATTTTTGATGAGCAGCTCGTGATAGGGCTTGTAATCCTCTATTTTTTTGTAGTGAATGAAATTGACGATGCCGTCGTAGTGCTCCTTGGCAAAGAGCTCGCGCAGAAAATCGAGCGTGGCATAGCTCTTGAAGTAGCGCAGTCTCTCATGGTCGGACTTCTGATCCTCAAGACAGATCACGTCGACGAACGCGCCCTTGGAAAGCAGCTCTCCGGCGGTATAAGTACCAAGCGTTCCGCCTCCCGCGATCAGTAAGACCTTTTTGTTTTTGTACATATTCACGCCTCCATTTCGATTGATATAAAAGCTTCATCATTGCTATTATACCATCGCTGCAACCGTATGGAAATATGCAATTCTATAAAAAAACATATACAATACTCCACACAGGCACCAAAATGTGGCTTGGATAAGACAATTTTCTACAAAATCATGTTCAATCGTCGTGCATGAGCAGGACGGTGTACTTGGGGTCGCGGTAGGTCTTGACGAACCGTCGGCTTTTTTCGAGGTCATAGGAGGAGCCGACGGCGATCCCGCCCTCGAGGCAAAATCGCTTATAGCACTCGTCGCCCGCGATGATAACGGTCCGCTCTCCGTCCTCGACTTGGACGATACAGGAGCCGCGCGAATGACCGCCGATCTGCTTGATCTCCACGCCCTTGCAGAGCGAAAAGCTCTCTTCAAAGGCATTGATCGCAAAGCCCTGCGGGATGTATTTTCTTCCGCGCTCCAATTCGTCCTTTTGGATATGAACCGTCGCGTTCGGAAAATCCTTGACGCACTCGATGTGATCGTGGTGCGCGTGCGTAATGATAAGATCGTCGATCACCTCCGCACCGACGCCGATCGCCTCCAATGCCTTGACGGGTGTGATGAAATTGCGCATATCAAAGCCCGGCATGGTCTCGCATCCCGCATCCACAAGGATCATTCGATCCTCCGTGCGGATAAGGTAGACGAAGAAGCGGATGGGGTGCTCTTTGTCACGGCTTCCCCCCTCCATGACCATGTCCTCTCGCAAAAAGGAGTCCGCGAATTTAACAGGTATGATCTCCATACTCATTGCTTCTTTCTGCAACCGTCGATCTGAATGTTCTGCCCCGCGATGTAGGCTGCCTCATCACCTGCCAAAAAGCAGATCAGGTTGGCATTCTCCATGGTACTGCCCGTGCGACCCATGAAGGAAAGTTCAGAGGGCGAGGTATAGTTGGGATCGTCATGCTCGGAGGAGCTGACGCTTCCGGGAGAGACGCAATTGACGAGAACGCCCTTGTCACTGACCTCTTTAGCAAGCGCGCGTGTCATGGAAATGAGTGCGCCCTTGGTTGCGGAATAGTGCACCATTTTGGCGTTTCCGTATACCCCCGCGACGGAGGCAACGTTGACGATCCTGCCGTAGCCCGCCTCGAGCATATCGGGCAGTACCGCGCGCGTGCAATAGACCGTACCCATGACGTTGATATCCAGATAGCGCTTCCAATCCTCGACGGAGGTTTCCATAAAGGGAGCCCAACAGCGCCAGATGCCTGCGTTGTTGATGAGAATATCGATCTTGCCAAAGCGCGCCTTGGCGCGCGCGAACATCTCGTTGACTGCCGCCTCATCCGAAACGTCACACACGAGAGCAAGCACGTTTTGGGTATACGCCTCCAATTCTACGCGCGTTTTCTCCAACGTTTCGGGATTGTAATCGAGAATGACGACGTTTGCGCCCTCCATTGCAAGCTTGTGCGCGACCGCGCGACCGATTCCCACTGCCGCGCCCGTAACGACCGCAGTCCTATTTGCAAATTTCATACGTACTCTCCTTTACCGATTAATATGTAGATGATCTCTGATCGTCTTGACGTCACGCAAAAGCGGTTGAGAGGCAGTTGCGATCGCATCGTGCTCATGCACGCAGAGATACATACAGCATCCAAGCTCTCCGCCAATACGGCGCAAAATATGACATTCTCCTCCGCAAAGGAAGAGGAACGGAATTTTTAGGTTTTCTTTAAGCAGGTTGATGATGCGCAGATTTTCGATCTGCTGCTCCACGGTTTCCGCCTTTGTAACGATCTTGCAAATGTCGGCACCGCGTCTTTGATGCTCCAAGGCGATCTCCAAAACGCGCTCGGCAGGCGTATATTTGCAAACGTGCGAGGACATCAGAACCTCCGCGCCTCGTGCATGGAGATCATCAATGAGTTTCATCTGCTTTTTGACGGCGACGGCATCCATTGTCAGCTCTCCCTCGCAGCGATCAAAGTAGTCGCCCATCACGTCACAGAGCGTTGCGCCGCATTCGGCAAGCTCCAAAAGCTCCTTGGCAAGTATCTCATCGGTCTTGCCTTTATTCCCTTCGCCCCGATAGTTTGTGACGTAGGTAGGATAGGGCGACGCAAACGCAAACAGCTCGCGATAGGTCTCTGCGTTGCGGTATTCCGCCTTCAGTCTGCAAAACTGCATCCCGAACGCCTCCGCGCCCTCGGGGATCGACAGGCGGATCAATTCCTTGATCCGCTCGGGTGTTTCCGCCTGCACCATGCAGGTCAAGGTCGCTTTTTCATAGGTCAAAAACGTTGGCTTTTTCATATCTCGGGCACCTTCCTTCCCATTGCGTTTCTTCCGCCGTCGATCATAATGTTCTCTCCGTTGATAAATTGCCCCTTGTCAGAGGCGATAAAGAGGACGAGATCGATGATCTCCTGCGGTTCTGCTGCCCTACCGAGCGGTGTTTTCATCTTTGCCATTGCGGCGCGCGTCAACACAGGTCCGGGAGAGACACAAACGCAACGGATGCCGTATTTTGCGCCGAACTGCGCTATGGATTTGGTCAGACCGTACATCAATCCCGCCTTCGCGGTGGGATAGTCCATGCCATATCCGCCTCCCTCCGCGCCTGTGATCGAGCCGATATTGATGATCAGACCGCTTTTTTGTTCTCTCATTTGCCCCAGCACCGCGTGCGCAAAGTAGAAGGGACCCTTGAGATTGACGTCAATCCCCCAATCGAAGACGTCGATCGGCACGTCGGGGAATTCGGGATATTGTGACTTATCCACCTTGCACATACGCACTGCCGTTCCGCCCGCAAAATTTGCCATCACGTCGATCCGACCGAACGCCTCAACGGCTCTGTCACGCGCGGCGCACACCTGCGCATAATCACGCACGTCGCAAGCCATACCAAGCGCGCGTCCCGCGCCCTTTTGGTTGATCGCTTCAACCTTTTCCTTCAGCACCGCTTCATTGACGTCACATAGTAGCACGTTGCCACCGAGTACAGCAAAATTTTCGGCAAAGAGCAAGCCCATGCCCGATGCCGCGCCCGTGCTGATCGCAACCTGTCCCGTAAAATCCATTTTTATGTCCTCCTTGTCTTATTTTCTTCATTATAGCAACAGAAGCCGAGAAAGGCAATCCACATTTCGATATAGTTTTGATGTTTTTGATACAAAATACGCAAAATATATTGAAATATAATACATGAAGTGATATTATAAAAGCATAAGGAGGTGAAAAACATGGATTTAAAAAGCGCGACCGTCACCGTGATCGATCAAGCCATTTCTGTTTATTCTCCCAAAGGACGGTACGAAAAAATGCAAAACAGGCGGTGCTACGGATTATCCCTCTGTCTGGACGGTCAGATCACTTACACGCAAAACGGAGTGGAATATGTCTCAAATGAGAACACGGCGATCCTTTTGCCAAAGGGTGGCACGTATTTGATCCACGGTGACCGAACGGGGCATTTTCCCGTGATCAATTTTGATTGCATGGAGCACTTGTGCGACAAGATCACCGTCCTCCCCATTCAAAACCGAGAACAACTGCTCTCTGATTTTGAGATGATGAAGCGACTGATCCGCTTTGATGAAAACCGCGCACAGATTTTCAGTATTTTTTACGCCATGCTGCACACACTCTCCTCCGAAAGCACACCGCATGAGTTAAAAAACGCGATCCGACGAATCAAAAGTGATTACAGTGATCCAAGTCTTACCAACGAACGTCTGGCTCGCGAGTGTAACATCAGCGAGGTCTACTTCCGCAAGCTCTTTACCAAGCATTTCAAGATATCCCCAAAGCAATTCGTGATCAACGTTCGGCTCCAAAGGGCGAAGGAATTGCTCTGCGAGGGTGCGTTGACGATCACGGCGATCGCGGATGCCTGCGGCTTTTCAAGCGCGTATCACTTTTGTAGGATCTTCAAGGATCATACAGGTACCACACCCTCGGAATACCGAAAGGCAAATCAGATCTTCAAGCTCTGAAAAAAAGCACGCAAGGGCATTTTCCCTGCGTGCTTTCGTTTTTTTATTCTTCCAGTGCAAGGAGCTGACGGAATGCGTCGATATAAGCTCTCGCGATCTGCTCGTCCTTCGCCTCGGCAAAGATACGGAGCAACGGCTCCGTTCCCGAGAAGCGGCAACTGACAAAGCTCTCGTCGTCGAAATAGACCTTGCAGCCGTCCTCGTAGCTGACACGCGCCACCTTTGCGGCAAATTGTGGGATCTGTCGCTCCTCGAAGATGATGCGATCCACCGTCTGCTTTTGCGCCTCGGTGAAGCGAATGTTATCCTCGACCATCTCAAAGCGACCGTAGCGCGCGTTGAGCATATCCATGATCTCAGAGGGCGTTTTTTCGACCACGGAGATCATTTCCACAAAGAGCGATGCCGCATAGATCGAATCCTTACCGTGAATGTGTCCGCGCACAGTCAGTCCTCCCGAGGACTCGCCGCCCAGCACCGCATCCACCTCGTCGATCCCTGCGGAAATGTACTTAAATCCAACGGGAACCTCATAGCAGGTCTCGCCGAAATCGCGCGCCATCACGTCGAGCATATGTGTGGTGGAAAGATTGCGCACCACGGGACCCTTCCAGCCCTTGACCTCATGCAGATACCAATAAAGCATCACGAGGATCTCATTCGCGGAAAGGTAGCGACCGTTGCGATCGAGAATCCCTAAGCGGTCTCCGTCGCCGTCAAACGCAATGCCAAGCTCGTAGCCGCCCGCCAAAACGCGCGTGCGCAGCTCATCCAAGCCCTTTTGCGAGGGAGCGGGCAGATTGCCGCCAAAGTGTGCGTCTCTGTGGTTGTGGATCATGTCCACCGTGCAACGCGTGGTGCAAAGAATAACAAGAAGCGGATAGGTGCCCGATCCGTACATCGGGTCAAAGAGCACGCGCGCACCGTGCGCACGGATCGCCTCTACGTTGAGCACCGAAAGAATATCGTCTATAAAATCATTGAAGGGATTTTTACGGTATTCCACCAACCCCTCCTCGCAAGCTTGCTCAAAGGGCATACGCGAAATCTCGCCTGCCGGAATGGCTTCGATCAACTCCTCAAGGCGTTGCGTGGTCTCAAGCGGTGCGTCTCTTCCCTCCTCCACGATCAGCTTGATGCCGTTGTAGGTCGCAGGGTTGTGGCTCGCCGTGATCTCCACGCCAAAATAGAGCCCCTCCTTCATGACCGTGTGCATGACGAGCGGTGTGGGCGCGGAGCGATTCATAAACCACGTGCGGATCCCGCGCGCGGCAAACACCTCCGCCAACCATCTCGCCGCAGTTTCGGAGAGGAAGCGATGGTCATAGCCCACCATAACGGGCTTTCCCGCCTTATCCTCCTCCTCGATCAAATCACAAATTCCCGCCGCGACACGGCAAATATTCGTTTCGATGAAATCCGAGCCGATCACGGCTCTCCATCCACCCGTACCAAAGCGAATCATAGTAATTCTCCTTTCTAAGTGTTAAAATACAGACAAAAAGGTCTGTAGAACCATAAAAATAATCATTGTGATAAAAAACGGAATGTCGATCATGGAATTCTCAAACCAATGCATCCGCTCGCACAGACGGCGAATGGGCAAAATGAAGGGCTCGGTGACAAAGGTCAGAAATGTCGAGACCGTTCCCTCACCGTGATCAAACCACGACATGATCGCACGTCCGAGCATGGCAAGCTGCATCACCTCGAGCAGTACCAATACAAAGTTCTTCAGAATGAAAATAACCGTTTCCAAGGTTTCTTCCTTTCATGCATAAGCAAAATGCCGCGGCTTGTCGCTGCGGCATTTTGACATTGTCTAAAAATCAGTTTTTGTCAGCCTCTTCGACTTCCTCGGTCTCCTCGACCTCCTCATAGGTCTCCTCTGCCGCGGGTGCCTCGGGAGCAGCCGCCGTAAAGCTGGAAACATCTACACCCGACGGAGCAACCAGAATGGTGCTCTTGTTGGTCTTGATCATCTCGCCGCCGATGACGTATGCAACGCCCGCAACGAAGTCGACCAGGCGGATCGCCTGCGCGGTCTGCAGATTGCTGATATCAAGCAGAACGATGCACCCCTCCTTGAGCTTGTCCGCGATCTTGGGTGCCTCGGTGCTGCTCTTGGGCTGAAGGAGCTTGACGGATACCGTATCGGGAGCTGCGGGATGGATCTCGGGCTCCTTGCGCGCGGGGCTGTTGAGGGTAGAGTCTACCTGCTCCTCCTCGGTCGTGGGCTCGTCCATATTAATATCGTTGGAGATGTAGATATCGCCGTAATCCTCATCGTCGAAGTCGGCATTGTCGTTTCTCATAAATTTCTTAATGATGTTCATATTGATTCCTCCGTATATAATTCTCCAAATTACGTTGCGCTGCCGTCGGGCTCTGCAAAAAGCGCTCTTCCGATCCTTACGACCGATGCGCCTTCCTCGATCGCGACCTCAAAGCTGCCCGACATTCCCATGGATAAAACGGGTCTACCTATATTATCTAATTTTTTTTGCCAAATGTCAAGACATTGGAGCGAAGTTTCATGAAAATATTTTCGATATTCTTCATTTTTTTCGCATTTTGGCGCCATTGTCATAAATCCCTTGAGGCAAATGTGCGGAAACTGTCGCAAATCGCGGCAAAACTGCTCGACCTCTGACAGCGCGATCCCGCCCTTCTGCTCCTCGTTTCCGCTGTTGATCTCGACCAGAACGTCCATGGTAAGGTCGTGCTTTGCCGCCTGCTTTTCGATCTCCGCGGCAAGCGAGAGGCTATCGAGCGAGTGGATCATGCACACCTTATCGATGATGTACTTGACCTTGTTTTTTTGCAGCGTACCGATGAAATGCACGCGAAGCCCCTCTCGGTCGAGGCTCTCCCAACGCTCGAGCAGCTGCTGCACGCGGTTCTCACCCACATCGTTTACACCGAGGACACGGTGCAGATAATTGACGTGCGCCGCATCGGTATATTTGATCGCAGCGAGGAGCATGACGTCTCGATTTCCGCTCCGCTCCTCTGCCGCACGGATCCGCGCGCGGATCGCCTCTACGTTTCGGTCCATATATGAAAGCTCATTCATTTCAGTACTCTCCCGTCATACAAATTTCCACCCGAGATCACGATGATATCGTTGAGTGCGAGATACGCGCTGCCACGGTCTCCCTGCTCTGCCGCGATCACGTATCCGTCTCCGCGGTAGAGAATCTCGATCCGTCTGAAATAGACGGTGCTGTTTTCAAAAATATAAACGCCGTCGACCGTCTCCCCGCTCTCGGAAACCCCCGTGTGGAGCGCCTGCTCGGGAATGTAATAGCCGTTGCAGGAGCCGACCTCGATCTCCACACGCTGGCGGCGGAGATACTCAAAATCACGCGGGTTGTCGCTCGATTGCAGGATCACGATCTCCCGTCCGTCCGCGCCCGAAACGATCCGCACGCAGGTCAACGTGAGCACCAGATCGCTGTTTTCGGGGAAGGTCACGCGATAGGTGAGACCCGGGACAAGCAATGAGGATACCGCCGACGAAAAATCGACCGCGATGCTCCATTCGTGTCGGCGCACCATCTTTCCAACTGCATTTCCCGTGTCCTTCATCGCGGCAAACTGCGCGCAAAGCGCGTCAAAGCTCTCCGCTGTCAGCGACTCCAACGCATCCTCGGTAAAGATCGACTCTCCACCGTCCACGTAGGCACGGTTATAGTAGTAGCCCGATGCCTCGGTATTGACGATACTAACCGAGGTACCGCCCAAAAGGAGCGCGTTCTTGCTGACCTTCATTGCCTCCAGCACCTGCTCGACGCTCTGATCTGTCCCCGTCATAGTCGCGTATCGGCAAAGGTTGGAGAGCATATCGTCCTCCATTGCCACCAACGCGGAAAGGTTGCCGCTCTGCGCCGCCTGCTTGATCGCCAGATAATCGGCAGTGATGCGATCCTTACATTCCTGCGCACCCGACAGCGGCTCTCCCGCCTCTACTCTGCCCGCCTCAAGCACCGAGATGATGCGATTGCACCGATAGAGCAGGCGCTGTGCCTCTGCCGTGCTCATGTCGGTCATATTTTGCCAGACCTGTGCGACCGCGACGTCACGCGCGACCTTGCTTCCGCTCTCCACTAGATCGTTGATCAAGCCGTCGCTCGGTGCCTCGAGCAATGCCTCCGAGCGAAAGAGCACCGCCTCGCCACCGAGGATCTGTGTATCGGACACACGGCGTGCGGGGGTGGTCAGAAGCGATCCTGCCGCCGAGCCGAGCGCGTGATAGAGCGTGTAAACGATCAATCCCACAAGGGTGAGCGCCGCTATGAACTTGAGAAAATACCGACGCAGAAATTCACGCCGTGTCATATCCGTCTCCCCCTTTCGTGTGATAAAAAAATCAAATCAGCTTCATTGCATCCGTAAGGATATCCTCCATGGAGCGCATCCCGCCGTTTTGGTCAAGCGTGATCCAATTGACGTAATCCTTTGCGCCAAACCAGGTCATTTGACGTTTGGCATAGCGGCGCGTGGCGCGCTTTAAGGTCTCGACCGCCTCCGCAAGCGTTCCCTCTCCGCGAAGATGGCCCAAAAGCTCCTTGTATCCGATCGCCTGTGCCGCGGTCGCGTTCTTTTCGAATACGCCCTCTGCCATCAGTCTCTTCGTTTCCTCCAAAAGTCCGTCCGAGAGCATCAGCTCCACACGACGGTCGATGCGATCATACAAAAGCGCACGCTCCTCAAAGCAGAGACCGATGACCGTCGCATCATACGGTGCCGCAAAGCGGCGCGAGCGCGCATCCGCCTCGGTCTTGGTCATGCCCGTCGTCAGATAGATCTCCAGAGCGCGAATGACACGCTTGACGTTGTTTTCATGGATCGCATCGGCACTCTCGGGATCGACCGCACGGAGCCGCTCGTGGAGCGCGTGATTGCCGTTTTGTGCGGCAAAATCCGCAAGCTCGGCGCGCAATGCGAGATCGACCTCGGTCTCCTCAAAATTGCCGCCGCGCAGAAGGCTGTCAAGATACAGCCCCGTGCCACCGCACAGAATGGGCAGCTTACCGCGTGCGTTGATCTCCTCGATCGCCGCCTTCGCATCCTTGACGTAGTCCGCGCAGGAGTATCCCGCATCGGGCTCGGCAATATCGAACATATGATGCGGCACACCGCACCTTTCCTCCTCGGTCGGCTTGGCGGTACCGATATCCATACGGCGGTAGATCTGCATGGAATCGCAACAAACGATCTCACCCTGCAGTCTCCTTGCAAGCTCCACCGAGAGCGCGGTCTTTCCGCTCGCCGTCGGACCCACGACGGCAAGTATTTTGATTTTATTTTCTGCCATCGTGACCTCCGGAAAATAGAAATGAATAATGAATAATGAAAAATGAAAAGACAAGGCGCACCGGAGCCGCCCTCCCGAAGGCATAGTTACCTATGTCGAGGGAGTAGGCGAGGAGCAACGCAGTATTGGACGATTTATACAATCAGCATCGAGCCCGCGATGCTTACGGGACACGTGATCGGACTTTGCACCGACATTCCCGTTCATTCAAGAAGCAAGCAAGACAAGGCGCACCGCAGAAAGCAAGGCGCAGGCGTAGTTCCCTACGTCAAGCCGCTTTCGAGGAGCAACGCCGTATTGAGCCGCTTCTTGGATGAACAGGGCATCGCCGAAGCTGAAGAATCGATACCCCTCCTCAACAGCCGTGTGATATGCCTCCATCATCTGTTCGCGGTTGTAAAAAGCCG
>JAFTJB010000078.1 GCA_017456625.1 Clostridia bacterium | reverse complement strand
TTCTTTTAAAGTTCTTGAAAAGGGTTAGGGGGTGCGGGGGGAAGGGGAAAACTTCTCTCAAGAAGTTTTCCCCTTCCCCCCGCTTATCAATTATACCTATATCTTACAACGTAGATGCCATGACGGCTTTGATGGTATGCATACGGTTTTCGGCTTCATCGAAGACGATGGACTGCGTGCTTTCGAAGACCTCATCGGTGACCTCCATGCAGTCGAGTCCGAACTTCTCGAAGATCTCCTTACCGATGGTAGTTTTGAGATCATGGAAAGCGGGCAAGCAGTGCATGAAGCGGCACTGTGCGCCTGCGTTATCCATCAGCTCCTTGGTAATGCGATAAGGGAGCAGATCCTCAATTCTTTCCTTCCACACCTCATCGGGCTCTCCCATAGAGACCCAAACGTCGGTATACAGAACGTCCGCGCCCTTGGTAGCAACGGTGGGATCCTCAATGAATTCCAGCGTAGCGCCCGTTTCGGCGGCGATCTTTTGGCACTCGGCAACGAGCGCCGCATCGGGGAAATACTTCTTGGGCGCGCAGGCAACAAAGTGCATTCCCATCTTCGCGCAACCGACCATGAGCGAATTGCCCATGTTGTAGCGCGCATCGCCCATATATACGAGCTTGACGCCCGAGAGCTTACCGAAATGCTCACGCACGGTCAGAAAATCGGCAAGGATCTGTGTGGGATGGAACTCGTTGGTCAATCCGTTCCAAACGGGAACACCCGCATATTTTGCAAGCTCCTCAACGATCTCCTGTCCAAATCCGCGATACTCAATGCCATCGAACATTCTGCCAAGAACACGCGCGGTATCCGCAATGCTCTCCTTTTTGCCGATCTGCGAGCCCTTGGGATCGAGATAGACGGGATGCATACCGAGATCCGCCGCGGCGACCTCAAACGCGCAACGCGTACGCGTGCTGGTCTTCTCAAAAACGAGCGCAATGCTCTTCCCCTCGCACATTCTGTGCGGGATGCCCGCTTTCTTCTTTGCCTTCAGCTCTGCCGCGAGATCGATCAGTCCGCCGATCTCCTCAGGTGTGAAGTCCAAAAGCTTCAAAAAGCTCTTTCCTTTGAGTGAAATCATATGTAATCCTCCGAATATTACGGGTTCTCCCCGTAAGCTGTGCTTTAGAAATGGTCGATGTCTACGGTCTCAAAGCCGCCGCGACGCAATACGCCCTCGGCAACCTCCAGGTCACTGACCTGCATGACCATGATCGCCTTGCCGGTGTTCTGACCGACACAAGCGTACATATACTCAACGTTGATGCCCGCATCCGCAAGCAGATGGAGCGCGCCGAGCGTTCCGCCGGGAACGTCAGCCATAGAAACGCCGAGCACGTTCGTCACACGAACCACAACACCCGTCTCGGAAAGCACCGCCTTGCCCTCCTCGGGCTTATCCACGATCAGGCGGAGAATTCCGAACTCCGAGGTATCTGCCAAAGAGAGCGCGCGAATGTTGATATTGTTCTTTGCCAGAACGTCCGCTGCCGCGAACAGTCTGCCCTTTTTATTTTCCAGAAAAACAGAAAGCTGCTTGATAATCATAGTCTCAATCTCCCCTCTTAAATTTTACGCTTGTCGATGACACGCTTTGCCTTACCCTCGCTGCGCGCGATGGACTTGGGATTGACCAGATGCACCTTTGCACCGATGCCAAGCATAGAGCGAAGCTGCTCGGTGATGTAACGCTCGAGCTTCTCAACCTCCTTGATGTTATCCGAGAAGAAGTTCTCGCTCATCTCGACGTTGACGTCAAAGGTATCGGTATTGTTGACGCGGTCAACAACGATCTGATAGTTGGGCGTGATCTCTCCGCCCGAGACCTTGAGGAGCACCTCCTCGATCTGCGACGGGAAGACGTTGACTCCGCGAATGATGAGCATATCGTCGGTACGTCCGTTGGGCTTACGCATACGGAGATGGGTTCTGCCGCACTTGCAGGGCTCGGGAATGATTGAGCAGATATCGCGGGTACGGTAACGGATCACGGGGAATGCCTCCTTGGTGATCGACGTGAATACCAATTCTCCCGTCTCACCGTGAGGAAGCACTGCGCCCGTATCGGGATCGATGATCTCGATGAGGAAGTGGTCCTCCCATACGTGCATGCCCGCCTGCTCGGTGCACTCGCCCGAAACACCGGGACCCAGCACCTCGGAAAGTCCGTAAATATCGTATGCCTTGAGACCGAGCTTATCCTCGATCTGACGGCGCATATCCTCCGACCAGGGCTCGGCGCCGAAGATGCCGACGCGAAGCTTGAGCTGATCCTTCACGCCCATGCGCTCAATTTCCTCCGCGAGATACATTGCGTAGGAGGGTGTGCAACACAGAACGGTGGAGCCAAAGTCGATCATGGTCTGGATCTGATTTGCAGTATTACCAGAGGAGATCGGAATAACGGTCGCGCCGATCAGCTCTGCGCCACCGTGCGCACCGAGTCCTCCTGTGAAAAATCCGTATCCGAAGGAAACCTGAACAAAGTCCTCGGCAGTCACGCCTGCGGCAACCATCACACGGGCAACGCACTCGTCCCAAAGCTTGAGATCGTTTCTTGTATAGCCGACAACAATTCTCTTACCCGTCGTACCCGAGGATGCATGTACACGCACAACGTCCTTGAGCGGCGTCGCAAAGAGTCCGTAAGGATAGTAGTCGCGCAGATCCTTCTTGTAGGAGAACGGCAGACGGTGCAGATCCTCTACCCCATGGATATCCTCGGGACGAAGTCCCAATTCATCCATGCGCAAGCGGAAGCACTCGACGTTCTCGTAGCAACGGCGCACTTGGTTGCAAAGTCTTTCACTTTGGAGCTTTTCCAGCTCCTCTCTCGGCATTGTTTCTACCTTTTCATTCAAAAATGCCATTAAAAATCATCTCCTGACTGCGAATAAATTGATTAAAGATTGTATCCAAGCTCGAACGCCTTAAGATTGACGTCCACAAATTTCGGCGGCACCGACGTGCGCACCGTCTCTACCCATTCCTCATAAGGAATGTCGGTATTCTTTGCCATGACACCGATCAGGACGACATTCGCCGCCTTGGCGTTGCCTGCTTCCTTTGCGAGACGCAGTGCATCAAGCGAGGTAACGTCTACCTCTTTTTGAAGCTTTTCCAAAATAGTTTCGGGATATTTCGCCGCGCCTGTGATGACGGGCATGGGATTGATCCTTTGCTCGTTTACAATGATCTTTCCGCCCTTCTTGAGCCAAGGGAGCGCGCGGTACGCCTCCAGCAGCTCGAATGCGAGAATGATATCTGCCTCGCCCTTATCGATAATAGGTGAATGGACCTTCTCGCCGAATTTAACGTAGGTCACCACGCTACCGCCGCGCTGGCTCATGCCGTGGACCTCGGACACCTTGACGTCGTGTCCCTGACGAATGACCGCGTTACCGAGAATACGGCTGGCAAGCAGGGTTCCCTGTCCGCCCACGCCGACGATCATAATATTCGTAGTTTTCATCGTGTCAGTCCTCCTTCTTCTCGATCGCGCCGAACGGACATACGCCGATGCAAAGTCCGCAGCCGTTGCACTGCGTGGTGTCGATACGGACAGCGCCCGTCTCGGCATCTACGCTGATGGCGGGACAGCCAAGCTTCATACAAAGCTTGCACTTCTTGCACTTATCGGTGATCTCGCAATGACCTGTGTACTTGACGGTCTTGAGGAGTGCGCAGGGGCGTTGCGCGATGATCACGGAGGGCTCGTCTCTCTCGACCTCTGCCTTGACGACCTTCTCAAAATTCTTGACGTCGAAGGGATCCGCGACCACGACGTGCTCTACGCCGACACCGTGGCAGAGCTGGATCAGATCCACCTGCCTCGTTGCCTCGCCGCGGATGGTCTTGCCCGTGGTGGGGTTATCCTGATGTCCCGTCATACCCGTAATGGAGTTATCGAGAATGATGACGGTATTGATGCCTTTGTTGTAAACGATATCGATCAGTCCCGTGATACCCGAGTGCATAAAGGTCGAGTCACCGATGACGGACACGAGCTTGTGTACAAACTTCTTATCCGTCTCATCCTTGCTCATTTCCTTGACCTTTGCCATACCGTGCGCCGCGCTGACCGACGCGCCCATACAAATGGTAGTATCCACCGATGCGAGCGGTGAGACCGCGCCGAGGGTATAGCATCCAATGTCACCAGAAACGGTGAGACCGAGCTTTATGAGAACGTAGAAGGTGCCTCTGTGGGGACCGCCTGCGCACAT
>JAFTJB010000077.1 GCA_017456625.1 Clostridia bacterium | reverse complement strand
GCATATTCTCATAGACGTAGCGGTCGCCCACGGTGGTCTGCACGTATTGGATGTCTGCCTGATCCAGTGCCTGATAGAGTCCCATATTGGACATGATGGTGGTGACAACGGTGTTGTTGGTCAGCGTTCCCGCCTTTTTCATCTGCATGGCGAGAATGTACATGATGTGGTCGCCGTTGACGACCTCACCGTTCTCGTCCACCGCGATGCAACGGTCAGCATCACCGTCAAAGGCGAAGCCCATATCCAGCCCCTTTTCCTTGACGTACGCCGCGAGCACCTCGATGTGCGTGGAGCCTGCGTTGGTGTTGATGTTAAGTCCGTCGGGCTCTGCGTTGATGGTGTAGGTCTTTGCGCCCAGCGCGTCAAAAACGCTCTTCGCGATCATCCAAGCACTACCGTTCGCGCAATCGAGACCGATGCGGAACTGCTTGAAGGAATATTGCGAAAGCGAGATAAGATAACCGATATAACGGTTTCTTCCCGCCGCGTAGTCCACGATCTGTCCGCAAGCCGCGCCCGTTGCAAAGGGCAGGTCGGGGGTCGTGACACCGAGCGCCTCCAACTCGCCGTCCAGGTAGTGCTCGATGTTGGCAATCGTCTCGTCATCGATCTTTTCTCCGCGATCGTTGACCAGCTTGATGCCGTTGTCATAGAAGGGGTTGTGGCTTGCGGAGATCATGATGCCGCAATCGAATTCGTCACGCGCCACCGCGTAGGACACGCTCGGCGTTGTGGTAACGTGGAGCATATACGCATCTGCGCCCGATGCGGTGAGTCCCGCAACGATGGCGTATTCAAACATATAGCTCGAGCGTCTGGTATCCTTCCCGATGACCGCGCGCACCTTATGCGCACCGCCCTTGGAATAATACCATCCCAAAAACCTGCCGATCTTATACGCGTGCTCCGAGGTGAGCGTGACACCTGCTTCCCCGCGGAAGCCGTCTGTGCCAAAATATTTCCCCATGTTCGTTATTTTCCTCCGTTCTCGTGTTTTGCGCCTCACTTCAAACCAATTTGGAAAATACCTATTACTCATTATAGCAAACCCATCGATTTTTGTCAATAGCGTTAAAAAATTTAACATTTTTTTGGTTTTTTAACCGTGGTTTGCATATATCGCGTTTTGTCGGTCACCCCCTCGTTATTTTTCCCCTGACCTCGGGAATTTTTCCATCAAAACAGGATCCAAAAAAAGTTTTTATTTTTTTGAAAAAAAGGCTTGACAAAACAAAAGGTCTGTGGTATAATATCAACGTTCCAATGCGAACAGCCCTGTTCGCTGGTGTGGCTCAATGGCAGAGCAGCTGATTTGTAATCAGCAGGTTGATGGTTCGACTCCGTTCACCAGCTCCAATGTCCACACAAAAGTGGACATCAATATGGGAGATTTCCCGAGTGGCCAAAGGGGGCAGACTGTAAATCTGTTGCGTCTTCGCTTCGGTGGTCCGAATCCACCATCTCCCACCAGAAAAACCGACTTGTTTCGACAAGTCGGTTTTTCAGTTATATTCGCCTTACGGCGAGTGATATTGCTATGCAGTGATATTCGGCTAAAGCCGAGTGATATTGCCCTTCGGGCAGTTTTGGTGGCGAATATAATATTACGGCAAAGCAAAAACCCAAAACTCCGCGATATTTTCACGTGATAATCTCTTGACACGGGACAAATTGTATGATATAATAACAATTGGAACAGTTTTTGTGTTACCGCAGAACGCTATTGGAGGATTTGATCTCATGAAAAGACTCATCATCTGCCTGCTCGTTTTGGCAATGGCTCTCTGTGCGGTCTCCTGCGAAAAGAGAACCGCAAAGAACTCCCCCGAGGAGGTCTTCGCCATCACCGATATGTCCATCACCCTTTCGTCCGCGTTTGAACAGGCAAAAAACAATGATTATACCGCCTGCTTTGAGGCATCCGACGTGACCGTTTACGTCATTCGCGAGGAATTTAAGGATCTGACCGAGGAGCAAGCATCCATCTCGCTCGCTTCCTATGCCGAGCTGGTCCGCGCGAACAACATCTCGAAGAATCCCTCCGAGATCACCGAGACCGAGTCGGGTCTGACCACCTTTGATTATTCCTATCAGGATCCCTTCACCGGTGACGTCACCAAGACCTTCTGCGCGCTCTACAGAACCGCAAACTCCTTCTGGACCATTCAGTTCTGTTGCGACGAGACCGTCTACGCCGAGTACGTTCCCGTCTTTGACGATTGGGCAAAATCCGTTTCCTTCGTGCTCAAGGATATGGACTACGTCATCGAGGATAAGATCTTCATCTCCATGGCAGAGGGCTTTGTTGAGAAGGATCTCGCCGAGTTCAACGACAACAACCGCATCACCAGAGCCAAGACCGAGCAAATGATCTCCACCTACGCTTCCGACGACGGCAGCATCATTCTCAACGTCAAGAGAGAGTCTCAGTCCGATGTGGGTGTCAAGAAGATCAAGGATTACGCCGAGCTTGTACATGAGAGATATACCATGCAGGCTAAGCTGAACAAGTCGATCAAGAACATCTCCTCGCTCCAGAAGAAGAGCAACGTCCGTTACTTTGAGTTCGGCTTCAACCAAACCGCTGCAAACGGCATGACCACGCCCTACAAGTATTTCGTCTTCTGCGTAGACGGCGACAAGGAATTCTTCACCATTGAGATCGCCTGCCCCGACAAGCAGTACGATGGCAACTTCGATAACTTCCTCAAGTGGGCAAAGACCGCTACCACCGATTTGGATGATTGATCTGTAATACATAAATGCCACGAAAGAAATTTCGTGGCATTTTTTCACCCCACTCCTAAAAAGAGAAACAGCCTCTCACGTGAGAGGCTGTTTCAAAGATCCCCCGAGGGCATTGAGCCTTCGGGGGAGCTTTTTGGAAAAGGTCTTGAAGGGGAGAGGGTTTGGGAGAGGGGGGACTTCTCCTCAAGAAGTCCCCGCCTCTCCCAAGATCTTCATCCCCCATCAATCCTTAATCGGTTCAAAGTCCGCAGCGCCGTGCTTGCAGAGGGGGCAAATGAAGTCCTCGGGAAGCGGATCGCCCTCATAGACGTAGCCGCAGACCTTGCAGACGTAGCCCTTCTTGCCCGCGGTTTGGGGCTTGGGCTTGACATTGTTCTGATAATAGGTGTAGGTCATGGTCTCGACCTTGGAGATCACGCGAGCCTCGGTGACCGAGCAGATGAACATTCCGTGCGTGCCGAGATCCACGTACTGCTCTACCTTGAGAGACATGAACGAGTTGATATAGCGAGGCAGGAACACCAGACCGTTGTCCGAGCGCAGGGGTGTGCAATTCGCAAACTTATCGGTGTTGCGACCGCTGCGGAAGCCGAACGCCTCGAACACCGCAAACGGCGCCTCGACGGAGAGGCAGTTGACGTTCATAATACCCGTCGACTTAATGACGTGGTGCGAGTAGTTCTGCTTGTTGATGGTCACGGCGATCTGATTGGGCGTGTTGGTAACCTGGGAGACCGTATTGACGATCAGACCGTTATCCTTTTTGCCATCATTGGAGGTCACAACGTAGAGACCGTAGCCGATGTTGAAGAGTGCGGTCATATCGTTCTTATCCGCCGTTTCGCTGCGCTGTGCGAGGTAATCGCGGCAGAGCTCGTCCGAAAGCGTATCGATCTGCGCCTTGCTCTCGTCGTTCATCGCGGAGAGGATGCGGACGGTGGTATCGGTGTAGGTGATGTTCTTGCAGGGCTCGAGCATGGTGCGCATAACCTTTGCCGCGAGAGGAGCCCAAGAGCCGTTCTCCATGAGCGCAACGGTACGGTTGCGGTAGCCGCGCTCGGTGAGATGGTGGATAAACTCTCTCATAAACGGGAAGACGTCCGCGTTGTAGGTCGTGGTCGCCAGAACCAGCTTGCCGTAGCGGAAGGCATCCTCGATCGCCTCGTGCATATCGCATCTCGCAAGATCGTTGACAACCACCTTCGGGCAACCCTTCTCACGCAGCTTTTGCGCGAGCAGCTCGACCGCGCGGCGGGTATTGCCGTAGACCGAGGTGTACGCGATCACGATGCCCTCGCTCTCGACACCGTAGGACGACCAAGTGTTGTAAAGATCGAGATAGTAGCCCAAATTCTCGGTCAGAATGGGACCGTGGAGCGGGCAGATGACCGAAATATCCAGCCCTGCCGCTTTTTTGAGCAGATTTTGCACCTGCGCGCCGTATTTGCCGACGATACCGAAATAGTATCTGCGCGCCTCGCAAGCCCAATCCTCGTCCGCGTCGCGCGCGCCGAACTTGCCAAAGCCGTCGGCGGAGAACAGGATCTTGTCGGTGCTGTCGTAGGTCACCATGACCTCGGGCCAATGGACCATGGGCGCGGTGACAAAGGTCAGCGTGTGGCGACCGAGCGAGAGCGTATCTCCCTCGCCTACCACCACGCGGCGATCCGCATAGTCCGTGCCGAAGAACTGATTCATCATCACAAACGCCTTCGCGGTCGCGACGACGGTTGCCGTGGGATAGTTCTTCATGAAATTATCGATATTCGCGGAGTGGTCGGGCTCCATGTGCTGAACGATGAGGTAATCGGGCTGACGGTCGCCAAGAACCTCCGCGATATTATCCAGCCACTCGTGTGTAAAGCGCGCGTCAACGGTGTCAAAGACCGCGATCTTTTCGTCCATGATGACGTAGGAATTATACGCCATTCCGTTCTCGACGACGTACTGTCCCTCGAACAGATCGATCTCACGGTCGTTTACACCAACGTAAAATACATCCTTTGTAATATTCATATCGGTGCCTCCGTTTTTTGATAAAATTATTATTTGAGCATTCCCGCAAGGATATTCTCGGCGGCTGCAAGTGCTTCGCCGATCTTTGCGGCATCACGTCCGCCCGCCATTGCGTTATCGGGACGTCCGCCGCCCTTGCCGCCCGTCACTGCCGCTACGGCACCAACGAGCTTGCCTGCGTGTACGCCTGCCGCAACGGCTGCCTTGCCCGCGGCGGCGATGAAGCTGATCCTTCCATCCAAATCAAGTGCCAGAACCGCAACGGTATCGTCGTAGCGTGCCTTGATCTCGTCCGCGAGCGAGCGTGCCGCGTCGAGCTGCATACCCTTGAGCTCGGTTGCGACCAGCTTGACCGCGCCGACGGTCTTCGCGCCCGCCATGATGCTGTCAAGTCCCGATGCCGCGAGCTTCGCGTTGAGTGCCTCGACCTCCTTCTTCATTGCGGAGAGCTCCGCCTGAAGCTGGGATGCGCGCTTTGCGAGATCCGCAGGCTTCTGTACCTTCAATTCCTTCGCGGTGTCTGCGATCAGATCGTTCTTCTCGCGGAGCAGACGGAGAATTCCCTCACCCGTGGTCGCCTCGATACGGCGTACTCCTGCCGCAACCGAGGATTCGGTCAGGATCTTGAACATACCGATCTTTGCGGTGTTGTCCACGTGCGTACCGCCGCAGAACTCGACCGAGTGATCGCCCATCTTGACCACGCGCACGATCTTGCCGTACTTCTCACCGAAGAGCGCCATCGCGCCCATCTTCTTTGCCTCTTCAATGGGCATGGGCGTCATAGAGCCCGCAAGACCCGCAAGGATATCCTCGTTGACCAGCGCCTCGACCGCAGAAAGCTCGTCTTGCGTGAGGGCTGCGAAATGCGTAAAGTCAAAGCGGCAGACCGTATCCGAAACGTAGGAGCCCGCCTGCT
>JAFTJB010000007.1 GCA_017456625.1 Clostridia bacterium | reverse complement strand
CCTTGCCGATCTTGCCGTTCATCGGCATCGTTGCGATATCCGCACCGAGTCGGCTCTCCTCGGCGGGCGTGTATTTTGGAAGATCTCTGACGTGTACGTAGTCCTGCATCATCCAATAGACGAACAGCAAAAGCAGCTCGGAGATGATGTAGGTGACCGAAAAAAACTCAAATTCCCAGTTTATGAATTTTTCAAACATCCAAACGAGCAGGTTTCCGCAAACAAGTCCCGCGATGAGCCCCGCGAATTTTTGCGACGCCACCACCCTTTTGCGGACCGAGCACACGATCACGGTGATCATTGCGGCAAAGCTGCCGAGCAGGTAAACGAGGTAAACGGGATGGAGGGGGCCGTAGGTTTTGACCAATCTTGCCGCACCGCGAACGGTCTCAAGCGACACGGTCTCGTAATACCACGGCAGGAACCCGACCGTGGCGGTGATCAGAAACATCAGGGTACTGAGCGAGACGCAAAGGATCACGTGGGTGCGCTTGACCGCAAATCCGCAGAGCTTGACGACGGTGAAGAGCATACAAAGCGAAAGATAGACGCTGCCGAGATACACCACGTCGTTGGCAAGGATTGCAAACTCCAAGCTCCTCGCTGCCGAGAGGAGCAGGTATCCGAGGTTGACCACCGCCACCGAAACGTAGAGCAGCGAGAGCCAGAATTCACGCTTTTGAACGACCGCGAAGTAGGCGATCAGCAGTCCCACGGCAAGCGTCAGTGTGATTCCGTATTCGATTATCATCGGGTGCGTCACTTCCTTTCAAGTCTTTTTTGCTCGGGATAGCGTTGTGCGGAGGGGCGGGCATTGTCAGGATTCTGCTATGGGTAGGTAGCGCATGATCAGGTCCTTCCATTCCTCGTTGTCGCAACCAAAGCGGTTGGTGTCGATTCGCGCTCCGTCGGCATCGTAGTCGGTGCCGTAGCCGTCGCAGGAGATCAGCGAGTAGGCTCCGCTCGTGTAATTGACGCGAACCACCCCATCGCCATATTGAAGGTTGGGATCCATCGCGGCGATCGTGATGATAAGGTGATCGGAAAAGCGGATCTCGGCAGGATCACTCAGAAAATCCGACGTTTGCGAGGCCTCCGGCGTGTGAACGAGGAGAAACGCGAGGGAGATCAGGGTTGCCGAAAGCATGCGTTTCATATCGTCCGCCTCCTTTTTTGCTCACTTACATCATACCACAAAAAAGCAAAAAACGCAACCCCTTTTTTTCTCGGAGCTGCGTTTTTTTGGACGCGGAGACGTTTTTTTCTGCCTTATGCCTTCCTTTTGACCCTTTTGGGACGATCGGATAAAGCTGAATCGTATTACCGCCGCCTCCATTGAAAAATTACCCGTTGCGGAATGTCGAACGACGTGGTATAATGCTTTCTTTTACCCCAAGACAGCAATTCTCTCGCAGATAAGAGATTCAAAGCACTCTTTCATATCGTCCGGCAGATAGGATTCTCGGCACATGGTAATAAAGTCTAACGGCGAATCGGGATACGGCCGCTTTGATATACAATTGATGCCCAAAATCAAATCTGTTCCGGGCTTCATCTTTGAATTCAAACACGCAAAAACCGACAGCGAGAATTTGGATGCCCTTGCAGAAGAAGCACTCAGTCAGATCGATGCTCAAAAATACGATACTCAAATGAAAGTATACGGCACTTCTAATATCATAAAAATCGGTATCGCTTTCCGTGGCAAAAAAGCTTCCGTCAAGAGAGCTTGACAAGTATCAGCAAATCTATTGGTTTTTCCTTGATCTTGATGTATATATTCTTTGTGATCACGTTGCAGAAATCTGTGAGGTCTGCGACCGTGGGGAGTTCCTGCGGGGGCTCCCCCTCTTTTTGTAAAAATTCACTTTTTTTAAATGCACTTGACAAATGCCCCTATCAGAGATAAAATATTTTCTTTGCCTACTGCACCGCAATTTTTGAGGGCTGACAGTTTTTCTTCTGCCAACCCTCGCTCTTTATCATCATCTCGTCAAATTGGAATTTGACAGCTTATTACAACCTTCGGAGCTTTGTAGTATTCGCAATAACAATTAGAGTTGTTTCTTCATCAAGCACCTGCTCGGGATTGATATTTACGGTGACTTTCTCGCCTTTCTTAATTGCAACGATATTGAAGCCGTATTTTTTACGGAGATTTAATTCGATTAAGTTCTTGCCGCACCACTCGTCCCTCACATCGATCTCAACCATAGACACGTCCTTTGACAGAGAGATCATATCAATAAAGCCCGAGCTTAAGAGATTCTTGGCAAGACGGATGCCCGACTCATTCTCGGGAAACACCACCTGATCCGCGCCCACGCGACGCAATATCTTTTGGTGCATCTCGTTGGCGCATTTAGCGATAACGGTTTTTACGCCTGCCTCCTTGCAAAGCGTGACTGTCATGACACTTGCTTCAAGATTGCTCGCCATGCAAACGATAACGGTATCAATATTACCGATGCCAAGACGGGAGATGACCTCCGCATCGGTCACGTCAGCACATTT
>JAFTJB010000076.1 GCA_017456625.1 Clostridia bacterium | reverse complement strand
TTGCGCAGATCTGATACGGGCTTAATGTTTGGCATCATAGAATCCTCCTTTTTGATAAATTTCACTTCTTGCTGTATTTATTATATACTAATTCTTCGTAAAATTCAACAGCAAAATCGAATATATTATAAAAATTTAAAGAATTGGAGCTTCTATGTAGAACCGTCCTTGGATTTGAGCCCTATCCGTTCGGAAAAATTCAACATCGCAAAGCAGAAGCGATCAGTCTGTGTCAATGTTGTCTGCGACGGGTCGCCTTCGCGGATACGCATGGTTCTTCTGATTTCTTTGGGAATGACGACACGTCCGAGGTCGTCTATTCTACGGACAATTCCGGTTGCTTTCATATCAGCCTCCAATGGTAAAATTGATGGGTTACACCTATTATTGGTGGTTTTTTCGTTTTTTATCCTCGAATAGTTGAAAAAAAGAAATCCAAAAAATGTCACATTTGGTCAAAACAAAGAACGCATCGGTTGCCCGATGCGTTCTTTGTTTATGCGAAATGGGAAGCGAGACCGCTGTCTTGTGCAGATCAGTTGATGGTCACGTTCTCAAAGTAGGTGCCGGTTTCGGTGACGTTAGCGCCGCGACGACCGATGACCTCACCGATGTTCTCATTGACCTTTCCCTCGTGCATAACCGTGCCCGCGGGCATGATCACGTAGGAGAGTGCGGAGTCATATGCCTTACAATCGGTAATGACGTTATTGTTGTGAGCCATACCGATGACTGCGCCGAGATCGCGGAATGCTTTGACCGTGACGTTGGTCGCGGTGCAGTTGGTTGCGGTATAGATGGAGCCACTCTCGATCCAGCCTACAACGCCGCCTGCCTTTGCGCCACCGTCATAGGTGCCGTTTGCAAGCAGGTGGGGTGTTGCGGTTGCGGTGACGTTCTTCGCGTGGCAGTTCTCGATGTTCGCGTAAAGCTGACCGACGATGCCCGCAACGTAGTCGCTACCGGTAGCAACAACATTTTCAACGGTGAGATTCTTGATCACGGAGGCGGAGTTTCTTACAAATCCGAAGAGCGCCGCGCCACTGGACTGATTGACGGTGAAGTTGGAGATCGTGTGATTCTGACCGTCAAAGTTGCCCTTGAACTCGTACTTGTTGAAGGTGCAGCCGATCGGAGTCCACTCGCGACCGTTGAGGTCGATGTCATTCAGCAGAACAACGGTCTTGCCCTTGAAGCCGTCGTTGGTAGCGGAGGTGTTGACGTAATTTGAGAGAGAGGTGAGGGACATTGCATCGTAAACCGCGTAAACGAGCGTGTATGCCTGGTTCTCTGCGCTATCCTTTGCGGGACTTGCGGTAGCGGATGCCTGAACGCGACCGTAGATCGCGCCTGCATTCTCATTTTCATCCGCGGTGATCTGATCGCAGAGGATATAGCCGAGCGTTACGTTGGTTGCCGTGTTGCCCGAAACCGAGTTGTTGTTGTGTACCATACCCACAACACCGCCGAGGTCTCGGAACGCGTAGATCTTGACGTCGGTTGCGGAGCAGTTGGTAACGGTGTTGCCGGAGCCCTCAAGCATCTGACCGATGATACCGCCGGCCTTCGCGCCGCCGTCATAGGTGCCGTTCTTGAGGTAGGGAGTAGTGATAACGGTTGCGTTCTTAACATGGCAGTTATCAATGTCGGTGTAGCCGCGACCCATGATCGCGCCTGCGTAGTCGGTTGCGGTGACGTACGCGTTCTCGACGGTGAGGTTTTTGACGTTGCCGCCGTTGAGTGCGTAGCCGATCAGACCTGCATGGTCGTGTGCGTGAACGACGAGGTTGGAGATCTTGTGACCGTTACCGTCGAGCGTTCCGCAGAAGCCGTTTGATCCATTTCCGATGGGAGTCCAGGGAACGTTGTTGAGGTCGATGTCAGCGGAGAGCTTGATCGTCTGACCCTGGAAGTTGTCCTGCGTTGCGGTAGCGGTGCCGTTTACAAGTGCGGCAAGTGCTGCCAGCTCTGCGGCGGTATCGATCGAAAACTCGGTCGCGTCGGGATCATCGGTGTACCAATCGAGGTCGATCGTACCGGTCCAGGGTGCGTTTTCATCGTAATCGTCGCCGAAGGAATCCTTCTCCAGCTCATACTGCGTTGCAAAGAGGTTCAGACCGAGATTGATGACAGGTGCGGGAGCATCTGCCTTGTGGTTTGCCTCGTTGCCGACCGTTTCGGGCATGTAGATCACGAGAGTGATGATCTTCTCGGAGTCAGCACCCTTGTTTGCTTCCAGCGCACCGGGAACTGCGTAGCCGTCCTTGATCTGCTTTGCGGTAGCGGATACAGCGGCAACAGCGTCTGCGCGGGATGCGTAGGTCTTGTCACCGTCTACGATACCGAAGTAGATGTAGTCGGAAAGCTTGAAGCTATCTCCGTTTGCGTTGATGCTTCCGCTCTCACTTGCGACGTTGATGCCGAAGCGATATTTGAGAGCGAGAGAGCCGACGTTGGCGATCTTGAGCTTGATCACCTCGGTATGACCGGGCTCCCAGAGAGCGTTGGGCATGAAGACGTTGGAGTCCTCATCAACGTCAGTCCAAGCGGTTACCTCGCTGTTCTGATACTGTAACGTGATATCAAGGTTACCGGAGGTGATGACGTTGTTTGCGCTCGTTACCGAATCGGTAAACCACGCGAAGGTCGTTCCGATCAGCATGGATACGCACAGAAGAAGAGACATGCAGCTCATCAGGAGTGCGCGTTTCGTGCTTTGCTTTTTCATCTTTTTTCTCCTTTTTAGGTATTTAGGGCGCTTATATTATAATGTAATTTCCCCCGATTGTCAATATTTCTCGCCGAATTTTGGATGCTTACTCAATTTTGTGCTGTCATATTTGTATGATATGACGGCAAAGAAGCGCATCGGTTGCCCGATGCGCTTCTGTTAATAATGGTATCTTTTTTGGAGCGCCTTCATAAAGGCGAGGGTAATGATAGCGGCGGCAAGCTCCGCAAAGACAATGGAGAGCCAGATGCCGTCGATGCCAAAGATGAGAGGGAAGAGCAGGACTGCGACGACCTGAAATACCAGCGTGCGCAAAAAGGATATGATCGCGGAGACGAGTCCGTTGTTGAGTGCGGTGAAAAATCCCGATCCGAAGATGGCAATTCCGCAGAAGAGGAAGGAGAAGGAATAGAAGAAAAATCCGCGCAGGGTGAGGTCGTAGAGCTTTGGATCATAGCTGACGAACAAAAACGAAAGCGGCTGTGAGAGGATCTCTCCGAGAATGAGCATGGCGATGGATGCATACCAAATGATGCGCAGGCTCTTTTTTCGCAGGCTTTTGAGCTCGTCGTGGTTTTGCGCGCCGTAGTGATAGCTGATGATGGGCGCGGTGCCGATGATGTAGCCGATGAATGCCGCCATAAAGATCATACTGACGTACATGAGCACGCCGTATGCCGCAACGCCGTCCTCGCCCTCGTATTTCATGAGCTGAATGTTGTAGAGCATACCGACAAGCGACATGGAGATATTGCTCATCAGCTCGGAGGAGCCGTTGGTGCAGGTCTTGAGGAGCGAGATCCCGTCAAAGGAGAAGGCGGTCAATCGCAAAAGCCCCGAATTGGGTCTGGCGAAGTAGATCAGCGGAAACAAGCCGCCCACTGCCTGGCTGATCGCCGTTGCGGTTGCGGCACCCACAAGCCCCATGGGGAAGATACCGACGAGGAGAGCATCCAGAACGATGTTGGTCAGACCCGAGGCGACTGTGACGTAGAGCCCGAGCTTGGGCTTTTCCGCGGCGGTGAAGAAGCTTTGAAATTCCATCTGCAACATGAATGCGGGAATGGCAATGAGAATGATCCTTCCGTAGGTCACGCAATCGTCAAGCATTTTCCCCGAAGCACCGAGAAGCGATGCGATGGGACGGAGAAAAAGGATGCCGAGGATGGCAATAAGAACACCGACTCCAAAGGAAACGTAGACCAGCATGGAAAAAACGCGGTTTGCGCGTGCCCGATCTCCCTCGCCCATGTACTTGGAGACCAAAGCGCAGCCTCCCGTGCCGAACATAAAGCCGAGGGAGCCGAGGATCATGAGAAGGGGCATGATAAAATTGACGGCTGCAAAGGGAGTTTTGCCAACGAAGTTGGAAACGAAGAAGCCGTCGACGACACCGTATATGGAGGTAAAGATCATCATAGCGATCGATGGCAGTGTAAAGCGCAGGAGCTTTTGATAGGTAAAATGGTCGGATAGCTTGATGTCCATGTATTGTCCTCCTTGCATCATTGTCTTGCTACTGCTATTGTATCATAATTTTCTCAATTATGCAATAGATAAGTGAGAGTAAAAACGAATTCGCGAAAAAGACAAAAAATGTTTAAAAAGTACTTGACAAACGCAAAAATGAGGTTTATAATGAGTAAAAATGAAAGAAAGGAACGGCGTACAATGCATAATATGCAGACAAGCTCTTGCTACTACTACTTTTTTATATGCGCGATGGATCATTGCATTGTACAAGGCTCCGTGAAATAAACGGCTTGTAAAATTCGATATCCACCGCTACTTTTGATGCAAAAATGTAGCGGTGGTTTTTTATTGCCGAGTAGAAAGGAGCGTGGACTCATGAAATACGGTTGCATCGGAGAGCATTTGCCGCACAGCTTTTCCAAGATCATCCATGCGTATCTGGCATCAAATGAATATGAGCTTTGCGAGCTTACGCCCGATGAGGTCGGCGCGTTTATGCAAAGGAAGGATTTCCTCGGCATCAACGTCACCATCCCCTACAAGCAGACCGTGATGCCGTATCTGGACAGGATCGACCAAGCGGCACTTGAGATCGGTGCGGTCAACACGATCGTCAATCGCGATGGGAAGCTTTACGGCTACAACACCGACTTTGGCGGTATGTGTGCCATGATTTTGCGTGAGGGCATCTCGCTTGAAGGAAAAAAGGTGCTCGTGCTCGGCACGGGAGGTACCTCCAAGACCGCGAGAACAGTTGCGGCGGCAATGGGAGCCGGGGAGACCGTTACGGTCAGCCGCACGGCAAAGGACGGCGCGATCGACTATGAAACGGCATACACCAAGCACGCGGATGCGGAGATCATCATCAACACCACGCCCTGCGGAATGTATCCCAAGATCGGTGCGGCACCCGTGGAGCTTTCGCGGTTTCCAAGGCTTACGGGCGTGATCGACGCGATCTACAATCCGCTTCGCTCCGAGCTGGTTCTGGAGGCAAAGAGGCGAAATATTCCTGCCGTTGGCGGACTTTATATGCTCGTGGCACAGGCGGTGCTGGCATCCACGCACTTTACGGGAGTCGAGTACGGCGAGGAAACAATGGAACGCGTCTACCGTTCGATCGTCGCGAATAAGGAGAATATCGTTCTTGTCGGTATGCCCGCCTGCGGGAAAAGCACGGTTGGCGCGATCCTTGCGGAAACGATGGGGAAGAGGCTGATCGATACCGACACCTACATCGTTGAGAAAAACGGTATGCCGATCCCCGAGATCTTTGCCAAATACGGTGAGCCGTATTTCCGCAAATTGGAGCATGAGGCGATCGAGGAGCTGTCGGCGCAGAGTGGCTGCGTTATTGCCACAGGCGGCGGCGCGGTGCTCGATCCGCAAAACGTTCACGCGCTCCGTCGCAACGGACGCATTTATTTTCTCGACCGTCCCATAGAGGAGCTTTTGCCGACCGAGGACCGTCCTACCGCGAGCACTGCGGAGGCGATCAGACAGCGGTATGAGGAGCGATACGACATTTACTGCAATTCCTGCGATGCGCATATCCGCACACTCGGAGTGGCGGCACTCACCGCAGAGGAGATCAAAAGGAGACATGAAGCATGAAAATTCTGGTCATCAACGGTCCAAACCTCAATATGCTGGGAATTCGTGAGCCGAAGATCTACGGTGCGGAGCGTTACGATACGCTTTGCACAAAGATCTCAGCGCACGCAAAGGAGCTCGGTGTGGAGGTGGAGATCTACCAATCCAATCACGAGGGTGATCTTGTCGATCAGATCCAGAGCGCATACGGAAGAATTGACGGCATCGTCATCAATCCCGCTGCATATACGCACACAAGCGTGGCGATCCTCGATGCGCTCAAGGCGGTCGCGATCCCCACTGTGGAGGTGCATATCTCCGACGTGAGCGCGCGCGAGGACTTCCGTCAGATCAGCTACGTCCGCGCGGCTTGCATCGCGACCATTTCGGGACACGGTACCGACGGATACCTCGAGGCGATGGATATTTTGGTCAAAGGCGGCGACAAAAATGCAAATTGAGATCATCCCGTCCATGGCACGCGGCACCGTGTCAGCGCCTCCTTCCAAGAGCATGGCGCATCGCAGACTGATCTGCGCGGGGCTTTGCGATGGCGTAAGCCGCATTTCGGGTATCGCGCCGTCCGAGGACGTGCTGGCAACGCTCGATTGCCTTGCTGCCATTGGAGCGGAATACAAATATGAAAACAACACGGTGGAGATCCGTGGCGTCGATCCCTTGCAAATGCAGATCCGATCGGTGCTCCCTTGCCGTGAGTGCGGCAGCACCCTGCGCTTTTTTATTCCCGTTGCGCTCCTCTCAAGCGAGGAGGTCACGCTGACGGGAAGCGAGCGGTTGCTCGCGCGTCCGCAGGTCGTTTATGAGGATACGTGCCGCAAAAACGGATTGTATTTTCACAACGACGGTGAGCGCATCACCGTTCGCGGCACGCTGAAAAGCGGTGTATACGAGGTGCGCGGCGACGTCAGCAGTCAGTTTATCAGCGGACTTCTGTTCGTGCTTCCTCTTTTGGAAGGAGACAGTGAGATCCGCATCACGGGCAAGCTCGAGAGCAGACCGTATATCGATCTTACCCTCTCCGCGCTTGCGGACAGCGGTGTGGAGGCGATGTGGGGGGAGAACAATACGCTTCTCATTCGCGGCGGTCAGCGATACCAACCGAGAGAGGCGGAGGTTGAGGGCGATTATTCCAACGCGGCTTTCTTTGAGGCACTCAATTACGTTGGCGGTGAGGTCACCGTCACGGGGCTTCGCGAGGACAGCCTGCAGGGAGATCGCGTTTATACAGACTATTTCAAAGCACTTGCCAAGGGAATGCCCACGCTTTCCATTGGCGCGTGCCCCGATCTCGGACCGATCCTGTTTGCGGTCGCGGCGACGCAAAACGGCGGCATCTTTACCGAAACGGCGCGACTCCGTATCAAGGAGAGCGACCGAGGGGCGGCGATGGCAGAGGAGCTTGCCAAGCTCGGTGCCCGCGTCACGGTCGTGGAGGATCGGATCACGGTCTCTCCCGCAAATCTGCATCCGCCCGCAGAGCCTCTTTGCGGACACAACGATCATCGTATCGTTATGTCGCTCGCGGTCCTTCTTGCGCGCTTGGGCGGTGTGATCGACGGCGCGGAGGCAGTCAAAAAAAGCATGCCCGATTTCTTTGATCGGCTGCGTGAGTTAGGAGTGAAAACAAAGCAACATGATATTGGATAAAACAAAACGATTTATGATCGTGGGACTCGGTCTAATCGGCGGAAGCTACGCCAAGGGGCTACGGCACTTTGGGTTTCGCGTAACGGCGATCGACAGAGACCCACACGCCATCGAATATGCCCTCCAAAACGGGATCATCGACGAGGGCTGGACCGAGACCAACGCAGAGGCACTTGCCGATGCCGACGTGATCGTGTTCGCGCTCTATCCGAAGGTCTTTTTGGAATGGGTAAAGGAAAACGGCGCGAGCCTCAAAAAGGGAACGCTTCTGACCGACGTTACGGGTGTCAAATCCTGTATTGTAAAAGATATTCAGGATGCACTGCCCGAGGGTGTGGAGTTTATTTCTGCGCATCCCATGGCAGGACGTGAGGTCAGCGGTGTGGAAAACAGCGATCCCGCTATCTTCCGTGGCGCGAACTACATTGTCGTTCCCACCGAGCAAAACAGCGAGGAGGCGATCGAATCCTGCAAGGAGCTTGGAATGCTTTTGGGCTTTGCGCAGATCTCGGTGCTTTCTCCCGAGGAGCACGATGAGATGATCGGCTTCCTCTCCCAGCTCACCCACTGCATCGCCGTGAGCCTGATGACCTGCTCGGACAACACGCACCTTGCATGTTACACGGGTGACTCCTTCCGCGATCTGACGCGAATCGCGCGCATCAACGATGCGATGTGGAGCGAGCTGTTTCTGCTCAACCGCGACGCGTTGCTTGCCCAGATGGACAAATTTTTGCTTGAGCTCTACCGTATGCGCTATATGTTGGAGGTAGGGGACGTGGAGGGACTTCGTGAAAAAATGAGACTCTCCACCGAACGCCGTGCGGTGTTCGATAAAAAGATCAAATAAAAACTGTTAAAAGAGGATTACAGCCATGAATATGATTTTTGAGAAAAAGCTTGCCATTCCGATGGAAGTAAAGGAAATGTACCCCCTAACGGGTGAGATGTCCAAGCTCGTACAAACACGTGACGCCGAAATGAAGGCGATCCTGTCCGGCAAGTCGGATAAGCTCATGCTCATCATCGGTCCTTGCTCCGCAGATAACGAGGAGAGCGTGATCGACTATATTCTTCGCCTGCGCGAGGTGCAGGAGAAGGTTTCGGATAAGATCATGATCATCCCCCGTATCTACACCAATAAGCCTCGCACGACGGGAGACGGATACAAGGGTATGCTCCATCAGCCCGATCCCAACGAAAAGCCCGATATGTTTAAGGGCATCATCGCGATTCGTGAATTGCATATGCGCGCGCTCCGCGAGACGGGCTTCTCCTGCGCGGATGAAATGCTCTATCCCGAAAACACCAAGTATCTCGATGACCTTTTGGGCTACGTTGCTATCGGCGCACGCTCGGTTGAGGATCAGCAGCACCGTCTGACCGCGAGCGGTCTGGAGATGCCCGTGGGTATGAAGAACCCCACCAGCGGAGATCTTTCCGTTATGATGAACTCCATCACCGCCGCACAGCATCAGCATACCTTCATCTATCGTGGTTGGGAGGCACACTCCCAGGGCAATCCCTATGCGCACGCGATCCTGCGCGGCTACGTCAATAAGCACGGTCAGGCAATGCCCAACTACCACTACGAGGATCTTATCCACCTCTGCGCATTGTACGAGGGTAAGGGGCTCTCCAATCCCGCCGCCATCATCGATGCCAACCACTCCAACTCAGGTAAGAACCCCTTCGAGCAGGTCCGCATCGTCAAGGAGGTGCTCTCCAACTGCCGCTACTCGAATGACATCAAGAAAATGGTCAAGGGCTTCATGGTGGAAAGCTATATTGAGGACGGCGCACAGAAGGTCGGCGAGGGTGTCTACGGTAAGTCTATCACCGATGCCTGCCTCGGCTGGGAAAAGACCGAACGCCTCATTCTGGATATGGCTGATATGCTTTGATGGAATGTTTTTGGGGAAAGACCTTGAGAGGAGGAACCTCTTGAAAGAGGCTTCCTCCTCTCAAACTCTCCACCTCCAGAACTTTCAACAGAAAAAACAGACCGCACCAAAAAGTGCGGTCTGTTTTTTACGTTCAAGCCCTCTCGTGGAGAGTGCTTGAACGTAAAGGATTGATACGATATATTTCCAACGGAATTGTTACCATGTGGAGCGGATGGGGTGGTGGTACCCAGCCGCTGTGCGGGAGCAAGGCTGAAGAGCTGTGAGAAAAACAAAAAAACTGTTTTGATAAACAAACAGACAGCGAACAGACAAAAAATAAAAACTTTCCTCTTCGGGAAAGTTTTTGAAAGGGTGTGGGAAAACTTTTTTCAAAAAGTTTTCCCACAAAATCCTTTATAAATAAGGCTCAGACGGTCCCTTGGGCTCGGAGCCCATTTGGCGAAGAAGGGAGAGACCGATCTCGCGACCGCGCAGGACGGCGGTCCTGACTGCGGAGGCATCCCCTGTAAAGGCGATGATGACCTCGTTAGAGTGGGAGGTGCCGCGGTCGGGCGTCATATAACGGGTGAGGGTGACCGAGGCGGATTTGAGTGCGGCATCTGCCATGACCATGCCGATCGCGGCAGGGGATCCTGCCATAAATCCAAAGGACTGACCGAGCGGGACGTCAAAAACGCGGTGGAGCGCTTCTCCTGCGGATGCGGAATAGGCAAACTCAAGGTGTCCCGCCTCGTTGATGTAGACCTCTCCTGCGTGCTTTTTTGTTAATTCGAGCGCGATCTCAATGCCGCGGCGCACGTCGCTGACGTCGTTGCCGCCAATGACGATATAGTTACCGTGACCGCCCCAGCCCTTGGTGTCTCTCGGGAGCTCGGCAGAGATCAAGTCGGTATTGGTGTTCTTAAGTGCCTCGTCGATCGCAGTGATCTGACCTGCGGCACCCGTGCGAGAGCTGATCAGCCCCAGCGCGTGATAGCCGTGTGGGTTGCTTTTCTCCAATTTTTGAAGGAGCACGGCGTCCGCTCCGGGGATCACAAGACCAACGGTATCCAGAACGGTAAAACCAACCAATTCGGGCATGCTTGACATATTCGGCTCCTCCTTTTCTCATTGATCAATTTATTATACAACAAAATACCTTGTTTTTCAATACGGTTTTGTTATTTTTTTGACAAAAGAGTAAAAAAAGGTGGAAATCGTTAAAAAAATCTCAAAAAACTATTGATAATTTTTTCGTTTTGTGGTATAGTAAAGTTCGGTAAATGCTTTTTACAATAAAGATACGAAAGGATCAAGCAAATGACTTACAACAAGAAATCTATTGAAGACGTTGCCATCAAGGCAGGTCAAAAAGTATTCGTTCGTTGCGATTTTAACGTACCGATGAAGGACGGTGTTATCACCTCCGACAAGAGAATCGTCGGCGCACTTCCTACCATTAAGTACCTGATGGACAAGGGTGCGAAGGTCATTCTCTCCTCCCACATGGGCAAGCCCCACGCGATCTTCTCCGAGAACTTCAAGCTCGACAAGAAGGAGCAGAAGAAGGTTGACGCACTTCCCGAGGCTGAGCGCGAGGCTGTTACCGCTGAGCTCAAGGCAAAGGCTCTCAAGAACGACCCTGTAAAGTTCACTCTCAAGCCCGTTGCAGATCGCCTCAATCAGGATCTCGACGGCAAGGTCGTATTTGCAAGTGATATCATCGGCGATGATGCAAAGGCAAAGATCGCCGCTATGGAGAACGGCACCTGCGTGCTCATCGAGAACGTTCGTTTCGATGCGCGCGAGACCAAGAACAACCCCGAGTTTGCAAAGGCACTGGCTGACCTCGCCGGCAAGGACGGTCTGTTTGTCAACGACGCGTTCGGAACCGCTCACCGCGCACACGCTTCCACCGCAGGCGTTGCAGATTATCTGCCCGCAGTTTGCGGCTACCTGATCGGCAAGGAGATCGGTGTAATGGGTAAGGCTCTGGCTGATCCCGCACGTCCCTTCGTTGCGATCCTCGGCGGCGCAAAGGTTTCCGATAAGATCGGCGTTATCAAGAATCTGCTTGACAAGTGCGACACCCTCATCATCGGTGGCGGTATGGCATACACCTTCTTCGCGGCACAGGGCTACTCTGTTGGTACCTCCATCTGCGAGACCGACAAGATCGACCTTGCAAAGGAAATGATCGAGAAGGCAGCTGCAAAGGGTGTCAAGTTCCTTCTCCCTGTCGACAACAAAGTTGGTAAGGAATACGACGAGAACACCGAGAGCATGCTCGTAGACTCCACCAAGATCCCCGATGATTGGATGGGTCTTGACATCGGTCCCAAGACCGCCGCTCTGTACACCGAGGCGATCAAGGGCGCAGGCACGGTCGTTTGGAACGGCCCGATGGGCGTTTCCGAGTGGAAGAACTTCGCTGCAGGCACCGAGGCAGTTGCAAAGGCAGTTGCAGAGTCCGGCGCGGTTTCCATCATCGGTGGCGGTGACTCCGCAGAGGCAGTTGAGCGTCTCGGCTTCGGTCCCAAGATGACGCACATCTCCACGGGCGGCGGTGCATCTCTCGAGTTCCTTGAGGGTCTCGAGCTTCCCGGCATCGCATGCCTCCAGGACAAATAATTTCACTTCGAGAAAGGTTTGGTAAAATACTATGAATCCTATGAAGAGAAGAACCGTGATCGCGGGTAACTGGAAGATGAACTTCACACCTGCGCAGGCAACCGCTTTCATCAATGAGATCAAGCCCATGGTCGCAGGCAAGGACAACTGTGACGTGATCTTCTGCGCTCCCTACGTTACCATTGCGGCAGCACAGGCAGCAGCAGCGGGCTCCAATATCAAGATCGGTGCAGAGAACGTACATTTTGCAGAAAAAGGCGCATACACGGGCGAGGTTTCCGCAGAGATGCTCACCGCTTGCGGCGTTGAGTACGTTATCATCGGTCACTCCGAGAGACGTCAGTACTTCGCAGAGACTGACGAGACTGTCAACCTTCGCACCAAGGCTGCACTCGCGGCAGGCATGAAGGTCATCCTTTGCCTGGGTGAGGTCAAGGAGCAGAGACTTTCCGGCATTACCGATGAGGTCGTTGCAATGCAGACCAAGCTCAATCTTCAGGGCGTGACCGCAGAGCAGATGAAGAACGTCATCATCGCGTATGAGCCCGTTTGGGCGATCGGTACCG
>JAFTJB010000075.1 GCA_017456625.1 Clostridia bacterium | reverse complement strand
GTACGCATTTGGGGCGGCGGCATCTACGAGGACGAATTTCTGTTCGACTACTGCGACCGCAACGGCATCATGATCTGGCAGGACTTTATGTTTGCTTGCGAGATCCCGCCCACAGACGATGCCTACTGTGCGCTTGTCCAAAAGGAAGCGGAATATATCATCAAAAAATACCGCAATCATCCCGCGCTCGCCGTATGGTGTGGAGACAATGAAAACGACAAGGTCATGCAGCATCTGAATCAGTATTCGCAGGCACTTCCCTCGGACAGCCGCGTCTCGCGCGAGATCCTCAAAAAAGCAGTGCTCTGCAACGACCATTACCGCACCTATCTCCCAAGCTCGCCGCTCGTTTCGGACAGAACCTTTACCGAGATCACGCGCGGCAAGCTGATCCATCAGCAGACCGAGCGCCATCTCTACCCCGAGATCTATCTTGAACCCACTGCCATCCGCACCTGCCCCAATCTCTTCCTTGGTGAAACGGGTCCCTTCTGGGCAAACGCGATCGCAGTTAACCCTCGCATCCTGGAGCGCGAAAGAGAGAGAGCCGAGCGACTCTGGAACGAGCCGTTTATGATGCCGCTCGCGCGCAATACCACCATCTTCCATCAGGACGAATATTATTTCAAGAGATGGCGTCAGTCGGGAAAGGATGCCTGCGAAAAGCTTCTTGGAAGAGATTTCAGCTTTGCGGAATTCAAGGATTTTACCTTGGCGCTCAATTTCCTTTGTGCCGAGGATTTCAAGGACATGATCGAATATTACCGCATCAGCCGTCCCGCAAAAACGGGCTTGATCTGGTGGTCGCTCATGGATATGTTCCCCATGCTCTTTAACTATTCGATCATCGACTGCGACTACAACCGCAAGCTCCCCTATTATTGGATCCAAAAATCCCAGCAGGAATTTGCGCTCATGGGCGTGCGGCGCGAGCTCGACGGCGAGCTCGCACTTTACGCGGTCAACGATACGCTTGATGCGCACACGGTCGAATATACGGTCACGGCGTACGACGAGGACCTCACCTCGCGCACCGTCGCGATGGGCATTTGCAAGCAGGAGAAAAATTCGGCAAGCCTCATCCAACGCATTGCCGAAGGTGACAAGCCCCAGCTTTGGATCATCAAGTGGCGCGAAAACGGCAAGGAGTACCAAAACCACGTCGTCACCCGCAATACAACCTATGACATTGCACGTGAATGGGTCAAGATCATTGGAAACGAAGAAGGCTTCTTTGACGAAATTTTAGAGCTGAAATAAGCAAGGAGAAAACATGCCGACTACATTTTATCTTGTTCGCCACGGCGAGTCGGAGGCGAACCAACGCGATGCGTTTTTGGGGCATCACGATCTTCCTCTAACCGCGCTCGGGCGGCTTCAAGCGGAGAAAACCGCAAATTATCTCAAAAATTTTCATCCCGATGCCATTTATTCCAGCGATCTCTCGCGTGCGTATGAAACCGCGACCTTCACCGCAGGGCTGTTCAATATGCCCATCGTCAAGGATCCCGGGCTACGCGAGATCGATGCGGGATCCTGGGAGGAGATCACCTTCTCCGAATTGGCAAAAGCATTTCCCGAGAGCTATGCTCTGTGGTGCAACGACATCGGACACGCGAGGTGCGACGGAGGAGAAAGCGTTGCGGAGCTGCGCCATCGCATGATTTCCGCGCTTCTCCGCATTGCCGCCAAGCATGAAAACGAGACAGTATTCGTTTTTACCCATGCGACACCAATCCGCGCCGTTGCCGCGCATTGCAAACAATTGGATGCCAACGAGCTAAAAACGGTCCCATGGGCAACCAACGCATCGGTCACTCGGATCATCGTTGACGGTGACCGCTTTACCCTTGTTGATTACAGCATCGACCACTTTATGGGCAATATGGCAACACGCCTGCCCGAAAACGTATAGTCCAAAAGCTCCCTCGTCGGTATAACCACCGACAAGGGAGCTCTTTTTGTTATTCTGTCATTTTCTCCAGCGCGTGACGGATCACGGTGCCTGCTTGACGTCATACCATTTGACCGCAATGTCATCGATCGTTGTGTTTACGATCATATTCTTGTCAACATGAATAAAGCTCTCCATATCATTCTTCTTGCAGTTAAGCTGTTCGGGCTCTATTAATTTGCATAGATCCTTCTTGCCTCGCGCAGGCTCTCAATGGGGTCCACCGTCGGCTTGTATTCCAATCCGATCGCGCCCGTATAGCCCGCACGATCTACCGCCGCGAGAATGACCTTGTAGTCGCTCTCGCCGTACTGCATTTCATGTCTGCCGGGATGACCCGCTCCGTGCAAATGTGCGATGCAGTCGAGATTGTTGACGATATTGGGGATGATATTTCCCTCCATGATCTGCTGGTGGTAGATATCAAAAATAACCTTGACGTTTGGATGATTGACCTTTCGCACAATTTCAAACGCCTCACATGCCGACCAAAGATAGTATCCTTTATGGTCAACGTAGGTATTTAAGGGCTCGATCATAACGGTCACACCGTATTCCATAAGGATCGGTGCCCCCGCTCGAAGCCCCTCTACAATGGATGCGTGCTGAGCCTCGCGCGCATCTCCCGTATCCATACCGACCTGCGTGATCAACCGCTTCACACCGAGTTCCCGTGCCGCAACACAGCTCTCACGCAAGCCCTCGACCCACGCATCACGGTATGCAGGATCGGTCAGCTTGAATTCCGTCGTACACATGCTCAAAAGCTCAACCCCCGTTTCGTCCAGCGTTTTGCGCACGGCACCAAGGTCAAGCTTCCGCCAATCATAGGTCTCTACCGCATCGTAGCCGAGCTCTGCCACCCGACGGATCGCCTCACAAAAATCCACGTTCTTGAAAAAGCAAGGAATGGCAACGCAAAGTCTCATAACATATCCCCCTGTTTTTTTCTACATTATAACACAAAAATGCGAAAGATGCAAGACAAAAAAGAGGATCGCCCGATCCTCTTTTTTTATTACCTCATCAAACGGTCTTTTCCACCGTGATTGCCACAGCAAACGAGATCTGCTCCTGTGCCTTCAGCGCTTTGTAGGCAAATCTGTCGTCAAGCTCTGTCGTGCAGGGCTCAAATCCCAATGCATAATCACCGCTCGCCATGCTCTTCCATTCTATGAAATGAGGGAGCGTATCACCCGAATAGGAAACGGTCAGCTTTTTGCCGTTTTTTGCGTTGACAAGTGAAATTTCGGGCTTTTTGAGGGTCAGAAAATAGCAGGTCTCCTCTTGGTTGGGCACCGCCGCGCTCACGTCGTAGCGACTCTCCTCACACGCTCTCGACCAAGGGGTACGAGGATCGCATTTGGCAACGTCAGCAACCACTTTTGCGCCCTCGTCGAGCATAGGATATCCGACGTTGATGTGATACAAAAGGCAATATTCCTCGTCTCTGTAACTCTCGTTGACAAGGGTATCCTCAAGAGAAACGCTATCGCCGCCAATCTTGGATGTGATTTTGCGCTTGAGTAAAAGATTTTTCCCAAACAGTGCCGTATCGCGGATGATCGCCTCAACGACGATACCCTCCTCATCGCATTGCGCGCGCAGGATCTGTGCGGGAGTATTGTGCAGCGTGCCGTGCAATTCATAGCCATCTCTGCCGCCAACGCTATCCAGACCGCAGGTATAGAGCATACCGCCCTCAAAGCGGTTGAGGAAGTGGAGCTCACGCTTGGTAAAG
>JAFTJB010000006.1 GCA_017456625.1 Clostridia bacterium | reverse complement strand
TGCTCGTGGGGGGAATGGCGATCTACGTTTCGGACTATTACCGCGCGGACACTGGCGCAATAACGGCTTTTGCCGCGGGCAGCCCGGTAGATCGAACCGTTCTGTCGGACGGTGTGATCGCCTACGGAAGCGCGGATGCGCAGGCGGGATTTATTTTTTACCCCGGTGGGAAGGTTGAATATACGGCATACGAGCCCTTGATGCACGCGCTTGCCTCGCGAGGTGTGCTTTGCGTGCTGATCGAGATACCTTTCAATCTCGCGGTTTTGGATATCGATGCTGCAGACGGTGTGCGTGAGCAATATCCCGAGGTCACGCGTTGGTATATAGGAGGACACTCGCTCGGTGGCTCGATGGCGGCATCCTATCTCGCGGATCATAGCGCGGAGTTTGCGGGGCTTGTATTGCTTGGAGCTTATTCGACCGCCGATCTTTCCACTACGTCTCTTGAGGTGCTCTCGCTCTTTGGAAGCGAGGACCGTGTGATGAACGCGGAGAAATATGAGGAAAACAAGAAAAATCTGCCGCAAGGCTTTGCGGAGATCAAGATCGAGGGCGGCTGTCACGCGTACTTTGGAATGTACGGCGAGCAGGACGGAGACGGTATTCCGTCGATCTCTGCCGAGGAGCAGATCCGCGTGACCGCCTCGCATATTTTGGATCTTATGATGAAGGGAGAGGAATGAATGCCGAAGATCATAGAAAACGTTCGTGAGCAATTGCTTGCGGAGGCGAAAAGACAGATCGACAAGTATGGCTATGCGCAGACCACGGTTCGCTCGGTTGCAAGCGCGTGCGGACTTGGAGTCGGCACGGTCTACAATTACTTCGAGTCAAAGGAGATGCTGATCGCGACCTTTGTGTACGAGGAATGGAAGCAATATCTTGCCGAGATGCATCGCTTGCCGACAGACGATCCGCACGTTCTTCTCAAGGGGATATTTGATTCGCTTGTGCGCTTCGCGGCGGAAAACAAAAAGCTTTTTTCGGATGCGGATGCGGCGAAGCTCGTCTCTGTCGGCTCATCCGGGCAACGCCACAAAATGCTGCGCCTGCAGATCGCAGATTTTGTCCGCCCGATCTGCGAGTCGCAATTTTGCGCGGAGTTTATTGCCGAGTCGGTGATCTGCTGGTCAATGGAGCACGCTGAATTTGAGAGCGTGTATCCGTTGCTTGAAAAAATAATCAAAAAATAATTACAATACAAAAGGAGAATTCAGACATGAGCAGCTTTGAAAATCTTCGCATCGTGGATAACTTCTACCAAACGTCGCTGTTTTTCCCGATGCCCACCGTCATCATCTCAACGCTTTGTGAGGATGGCAAAACCAATCTCGGCCCCTACTCGCTGGTTCAGCCGTACTACGTAGCGGGCAAGGACTATTACGCAATGCTTCTGTGCTGTCGTAACTCGTCCAACACCGCGCAGAACATTCTGCGCAACGGCAAATGTACCCTCAACTTTATCGACGACAAGCCCGCGACCTTCAAGGAGGCGGTCAAGCTTTCCTGGCCCGGTGACAAGCCCGAGGAGAAGATGCCCCGATGCAAGTTTAAGCTCGAAAAGAGCATGATCGAGGAGGAGACGGGTGAGGCGAGACCGATGGTGCTCACCGATGCGATCGAGGCGATCGAATGCACCTGGATGCGTGAGCTTGACGGAGCGGACAAGGATCTGCCGGGCGAATTGAACGGCTACGAGGGACCCTATCACGATTTCAACGGAATTACCTCCAAATTTGGCGCGCATTTCATCCTTCGTGTGGATAAGATCCTCATGAAGAAGAAGTACAGCGACGCGATCATCAACGGTGTCAAGGCAAAGGATTTCCCCGCGCTTCCCGTGGATTACGGCTATCGCGACTCCAAAAACTTCTGGTTCCACAGAAAGACGAAAATGAGAGCCGAGCTGCTTCAGATGCGTCAGGCTTCTCTTGAATCGGTCCGTTACGCGGCAGACCGTGCGGACGACACGGTTAAGTTTACCGATGATGCGCTTATGACCATTCTCGGCGTTCCGAGAGTGTTCCTTTCCGTCGTTCTCAAGGGCTGTGTTTCCTGGGCAAAGGAGAACGGTGTGACCTTGATCACCGCGGAGCACATGAAGATCATCAACGACAAGCGCTCCAAGGAAAAAAACAAAAAGTAATCAATACAAAGGAGAATATTTGAAATGAAAGTTGTACTTGCAGGCGCCTTTGGAAATCTTGGCGCAGAAATCCTCAAATCTCTTTGTGCGGGCGGTCATGAGGTCGTTGCGGCAGATCTTCGCGAGACTGCGGTCGAGGGCTGTGAAGGTAGGTATACCTTCCGTGCGATCGACGCGACCAATCCCGAAACCATGAAGGGGCTTTGCGACGGCGCGGACGTTGTGATCACTACCGTAGGCCTTACGGGTGCCTCCACCAAGGTGACGTCCTATGACATCGATTACAAGGGTAACATGAATCTTTATGCCGAGGCGAAGGCTGCGGGTGTGAAGAAATTCAACTACGTATCGGTCATTTCCTGCGACGAGAAGGGCGCGGAGAAGGTTCCCATGCTCCACGCGAAGTACCTTGTTGAGGAGGAGATCAAGAAGCAGGAGATGGATTGGGTCATCTACCGTCCCACGGGTTATTTTTATGACATCGCCAAGGTGTTCAAGCCCTACGTTGACAGAGGAGGGATGCAGCTGCTCAAGGGATATGGCGGTGTGAAGGCGAACGTGGTGGACTGCCCCGATTTTGCACAGTTTATCGTTGACCACATGAACGACACCAACGTGACCTACAACGTCGGCGGTAAGGAGACCTACACCTACGAGGAAATGGCGAAGCTGTGCTTTGAGGCGGCAGAAAAGCCCCTTGTGATCAAGTGGGCACCCAAATGGCTCTTTGGCGTTCTCGCAAACCTGCCCAAGATCAAGAAGGCGGGAAAGCACGACATCATCCTCTTCTCCAAGTGGACGCTTTCTCACGATCTTGTCGGAGATACCGTCGTTGGAGATAAGAGCTTTGGCGAATACATCAAGTCTTACTTTGGAAAGGAAAACAACTGATATGCCTTGGTCACTTCTCGGAATTCTGCTGGCGGTTTGCGCTGTTTCGTGTGCCGTTGGATTTTATAAATTCGTATATTTTCTCTCGATCGGTTACGGATTTGCCGTAGCGCTTGGCGGCATTGCCGTGCTCGTGATGTATTTCATCAACCCCACCGCAACGCCTCTTTGGATCATGCTTGCGCAGACCGCGCTCTTTATCGCATACGGTATGCGTCTTTCGGGCTTTTTGCTTATCCGTGAGTTCAAAAACGCAACCTTTAAGAAGACCGACGTTGCAAAGGATACGCTTGCGAAGAACGGCGAAAAAAAGATGCCCGTCTTCGTGCTCGCGACGATCTGGGTCACGGTTGCTCTGCTTTATACGGCGCAGGTCAGCCCCATGCTCTTCCGCTATGACAACGCCGCGACCGACTTCACAGTCCCCGTCGTTGGCTTTGCGATCTCTGTCTTCGGTCTGATCCTTGAGTCGATCGCGGACAAGCAGAAATCCGCGCAGAAGAAGGAACGTCCGGATATGGTTGCTACCAAGGGGCTTTACAAAATCTGCCGTTGCCCCAACTACCTCGGCGAGATCCTTTTCTGGACGGGTGTGTTCGTGAGCGGTATTACCGCATATCTTTCCGCAGGTCAGTGGATCACCGCGATCGTCGCGTACATATGCATCGTATTCATCATGTTCAACGGCGCGCAGAGATTGGAAAAGCGTCAGATGGCACGCTACGGCGAGAACGAGGAATACAATACCTACGCTAACAAGACCCCCATCATCATTCCGCTTCTTCCGATCTATCACCTGAACAAGAAGAAATAAGGAGAGATACCTCATGAACGACTTTTCTGTTCCAATGGCTCTCGCAGACTATATTCCCGTGATCCTGATTGCTGCCGCATCTGTGCTTTTGCTGTGTGAGCTTTACGACAAAATGAGCAAGGGCGCGTTTGCGCTCTTTGCGACAGGCGTGATCGACGTTACTATCGCTGGTGCGCTCAAGGCGACCTGGAAGCTGCTTTATGCCGTGGGCGCTTGTAATTTTGAAGCGCTCGACGCAATGTTCTTTCCCGTGCAATCCATCGGCTTTTTGCTTGCGGGCATCGGATTGCTGCTCATGCTTGTACAAATGACCTCGAACAACGCGCTTTTGGCGGTGGCACCGCCCGTGTTCTCGGGAACCTTCGTGTTTGTGGGCTTGATGATCGTGGGACTTGGAATTATGGACGCGGTGCTCTGTATCCTTTCCGCCAAGCTCAAAAAGCCTTGGTTTATTGCGATCTTTGTTCTTTCCTTTGTTTGCTCGCTCTGCATGGGCTATCTTTCCAGTCGGGATTTTGCCGAAGCGTCCATGAATTGGATCGCGGAGGGGGTCAACGTGGTCGGACAGGGGACGTTTTTGCTCGGTGCGCTCCTGCTCCGTAAGAATGGCTTGGCGGCGCTTAAGCTGCGCGGAGGAGACGAGGCATGACGGAGAATTTGCTCGGTATGATCCGCGAGCGCTATACCGTTCGCGAGCTGGATGCGGGAGAATTTGCAAGCCTCAAGGTCAACGGCATGAAATTCGACATTCGCGCGTATTGCGTAGAGGGACTCGGTCATCTTTCCGTGATGCGTGCCAAGGGCTTCTTCGGTCTTATGAAAATGGATACGGTGATGCTCGTGCCAAAGGAAAAGGATCTGCCACTCTATTCTTACGATCGCATCTATGCCATGGGCAATGACACGCTCATCGTGGAGCTTTACGATACGCTGACCGAAGCGCTTGATCTTTCGGCGCTTGACGAGGTGAAATCAAGATTTGCGCACCTTCCAAAGCGAGATCCGGGGGAGCATTGGTATGATGATATCAAGCTTTCGCAGAGTATTTCTCAAAAAGGAAAGCGTGCGCAGCGTGCGGAGATGGATGCGCTTGCAAGGGAACATTTTGCGGCATATCTGAACGCACCTGCTACGAAAACGGCAGATACGGAGAAAAAGAATGCACGCTCACATGCATACGTGCGCGGACTTTTGGAGCAGGGAGGTCCCTCGACCGACGTGTTCAAAAAAGCACTTGGTGCAGAAAAAACGGCAAAGCTTTTTGAGACGGTTTTGTTTGGAACCGAAAACGCGCTGTAAAAAACGAAAAGACACGGTGTATCTCTTGCACCGTGTCTTTTCTAACTATAAATAATGGATGTCCTTTTGACCGCGATAGTCGGTAGGGGAGATCCCTACGTATTTTTTAAAGCAATAGGAAAAGTAGGCGGGATCCGCAATGCCGATCTCGACGGCGATTTCTCCAACTGTAAGCTCGGTGCCGAGAAGTAAACTCTTTGCCGCGTGGATGCGTTGCTCGATCAGATATTGGCGCAGGGTCGTTCCCGTTTGCTTTTTAAAAATGCGGTTGAGATGATAGGGGTGATATCCGAAACGGATACCGAGTGCCTCGGCAGATACCTCCTCTGTATAGTGACGGGTGAGATATTGCTTGAGCCGTTGGGTGAGCACTTCCTCCGAGTTTGCTTTTTGATCCTTTCCTCGCAAAATTTCCAACAGGCACTGACGAAGAAGCGCGGATGCAAGCTCCTTCCCCAAAAAATCGCCACGGTTGTATTCCTTTTCCGTTTCCGATAGGAGCGGATGTACGCTTGAAAGGTTCTCAATGCAGATCGGCTCGGAAAAGGAGAGTCCTGACGGAACGCGGATCCAATTGCTCTCATCAAAGCTTTTCGGAGTCTGCGTTTGCAGCGGGCTTTGCAGGTGCTGATGCTCGCGGTCAAAGTCAAAATTCATAATGAGCAATTCGATTGGTGCCGTGCTCTTGTAATCGAAACGGTAGGGCACTCCCGAGGGAATATAGAGAAGGGTGTTCTCTCTGAGCGGATAAGCCCGTTCCTCAATTTTAAACGTACACGTGCCCGAGAGGAGAAAGAAGATCCTGCAATCGTAGGTGCGTACGAGGCGTGAGCTGTTCGGCTTCGGCAGCTTCCTACAATAGCGGATATGCGGATTGATCTCGAATATTTCCATTGTCTCACCTCGCTTTTTTGCTGGCTTTATTATAGTTTCTTTTTTTGCAATTGTCAATAAAAATATTCTTTTTTTCATGACAAAATCGAGAATGGTGCGTACATAAATATGATTTTGTTTGTTTTTTTAAATTCTCGGTTTGTTTTTTGAATTGCTTGCGTCACATAAAGTGGTATAATCGATGCAAAAGAATTTGTGCGGAGGATTTGGCGGTGAAGCTGCTTGGAGAAATATTCGGCGTTTTAGCTGTTGTGATCGGCTTTTTTATTTTTCAACAGCGGCATAGAAAAAAGGTGCTTATGGCAAAGCTTTTGTGCGACCTGCTTTGGACAGCGCATTTCCTTTTGTTGGGCGCGATGACGGGAATGGCGATCAGCCTGATCGGAACGCTTCGGGAAATATTCTTTTCTATCATCGATAGGCGGCAGGAAAAAAGAAATATTCTTTTTTTGTTTTTGTTTCTCTCGGCAAATGCCGTGTCGGTAGCGCTCACGTGGAATTCGCCGTGGAGTATTTGCTCCTTGGTGTCGGGAATGCTGTCCACCATTGCCTTCTGGCAGAATTCTCCCGACAAAACAAAGAAGATTGCTTTTGTTGTTTGTATCTCCCAAATGACTTATGCTGTTGCAATGCGCTCCTATGCGGCGATGATCAATGAAACGATCGCGATGACGTCTATTATTTTCTTTTTTGTCCGCACCGCAAAATTCAAAAAAGTTTCTACGTCCGATGTGAAAGGAGAAGAAAATGAATAATTCCCTGAATTGTCGTATTGTGTGTAAAAACGGTGAGACGCGTATTCGATTGATTTCGGCACAGAGCCTCGAAAACGGTCAAGTGCGCTTCACCGTTGAAAAGGAGAATTGGAGTGAGGTTTCCTACGTGGACGTTGGCTACGATCTTTTTGCGGCGCGCGTGGGGGATGAGGGGTATCTTGTCATTCCAAAGGGGTCTCCCAAAAAGGGCGTTAGCTTTTTAACGTATTTCAAGGCGCGTGAGGATACGGTGTATGAAACAACGCGCAATTATTTGTCGGTGTTCGGTGCATGCCACGGCGAGGATAGCTTTGCGGCGTTTATTACGGGTATGAATGCACAATCCCGTATTGTTGCGGAGGTAAAAGACGGAACATATGCTCTGTATGCCCGCTTTTATATCAACGGGGAGACTCCCTTTGAGCCGATCTCGGTTGTTTATAGGTCTTTGCCTGCTGATGCGGATTATTCCGCTGTTGCGCGCGCATATCGCAATTACTTGCTCGAAACCGGTGTATGCCAAAGGCTTTCCGATCGCCACACACCCGCGCTTGATTACGCAAAGGACTCTCTTTATATCCGTGTTCGCATGGCATGGAAGCCTGTGCCGTCTCCCGTTGAGGAGCAGACCGAGGAAAACGAGCCGAAATTGCACGTCGCGTGTGACTTTGACGATTTGATCCGACTCATGGAGGACTGTCACCGAGCGGGAGTGGAAAAGGCGGAATTTTGTCTGGTCGGATGGAACAAAAGCGGGCATGACGGACGTTGGCCGCAGATCTTTCCCGTCGAGCCCGAGCTTGGCGGTGAGGATGGGCTTAAGCGTGCGATCGAGGTGGCAAAGGAATTGGGATATACTGTCGGCTGTCACACAAATAGCACAGAGATCTATTCAATCGCCGATACCTACGACGTAAACGACGCCCTGCATAATGCAAACGGCATCGTTTTTGACCGTCATCTTTGGGGCGGTGGAAAACCGCGCAAGCTCTGTCCGCAAAGGGCATACGAGATCGCGCTCCGTGAGCTGCCGAGAGTCAAGGCGTGTGGCTTTAACGGAACACATTACGTTGACGTTCTCAGTATAGACCCCATTCCTGCTTCTTGTCATAATCCGCTTCATCCGCTCACGGGTGGGGAATGCCTTGCCTATACCAAAAGGATCGGTCAGCTTTGCCGTGAGCTGTTTGGAGGATATGCCTCCGAGGGTGGGTGCGACCACAGCGCGGGAGAATTGGATTTTGCGCTGTACGTCAGCATGAGAGATCACGATTCGCTGCCCGAGCTTGCGGATCTGCATATTCCTCTCTGGCAGCTTGTTTTTCACGGTATCATACTTTCCAATCCCTATGCAATGACCGTCAATGCTGCTATCAAGGATAGGCATACGCAGTTGCTTGCATATGAGTACGGTGCGCGCCCGACGTTCTATTTTTATTCCAAGTTTCTTACCGATCCCTCGAAGGATTGGATGGGCGATGACGATATGCATTGCAAAACGGAGGAGGAAAGACGGACTGCCGTTGCACATCTGAAGCGTGCGTGGGAGGAGTTCAAGCCTCTCGCGCATTTGCAAACGCGCTTTATGGAAAAACACGAGGTTTTGGACGGCGGAGCCGTGCTCGTCACCTATTCGGGCGGAGAGAGTCTTCGCATCGATTACGAAAGGGGAACGGTAACGCTCCGATCGGATCAAAACGATTAAAAATTTATAAGGTCGCATACGCCTCTCAAAGGGGCTTGTGCGACCTTTTATAATATTAATATATTATAACACGCCGACATATTTTCGCAAAATGCTTGACTTGTATGCCCGTATGTGCTATAATAAATTAACTGTCCCATACGGACGGTCAGCGCATGAATTTTTGTTTACAAGGGAGTGATATACATGCCGAAAATTTTGATGCGGGCATGGAATATCGTTACAGGCATTTTGGTAGCGGCGGTCGTGTTGCTTGCAATCCTGATTGCGGGTGTCAGAGTGGTTGGGATCCAACCGTACGCGGTCTTGTCGGGTTCTATGGAGCCGACCTATCACGTGGGCTCGATGATCTATATCAAGGCGGTTCCCGCGACAGAGCTGAGGGCGGGGGATCCCGTTACGTTCTACCTCAGCGGCTCGTCGACAGTGGCAACACACCGAATTATTGAGATTCTGCCCGATCCCGACGACGCGGAGGCGAGATATTTCCGCACGCAGGGAGATGCCAACGACGTTCCCGACGCGAATCTGCTTCACAGCAGCAAGGTGATCGGAAAGCCGCTGTTTAATATTCCGTATCTCGGATATTTTTCGACATTCATTCAACGACAGCCCGGACGTAGCATTGCACTGGGAGTTTGCACGATCCTGCTGATCGCCGCGATCCTGCCGGGTGTGTGGTTTAAAAAGCCCACTGAAAAGAAGAGTGATGATCCCGCGGGAGATCAGGAGCCGATTGCCGAGGAAATGCAGGAAGCGATCCCGACAGAGATGCAGGAGACAAGTCCTGCGGAGGAGCAGGTGTCGGATCCAGCCAAGGAGCAGGAGACGGACGAAAACAATTAAGGGGATAACGCCGTAGCGCGCCCAACATAAATTTCAAAATCTTTTTTTGGAGGAAAAAACTATGAAAAAGAAAGTACTCACAACAATCGCCATCATCGCGAGCGCAGTTCTGCTTGTTGTCGGCTCGATTGCCGGCACCGTTGCATACCTGCGCGCAACCGCAGAGGTCGTCAACACCTTTACCTATGGTAAGGTCTCCATTACGATGGACGAAACGCTCATCGGTGAAGACGGCTTGACCCCCGCGGCCAGCACCCAGCGTGTTACCGGTAACAGATATAAGCTGATGCCCGGTACCACCTACGTCAAGGACCCCGTGATCCACGTTGGGACTGAGAGTGAAGATATGTACCTCTTCCTCAAGGTCGACAACGGTATTGCAGGTCTGGCAGTGACGGACGATACTACCGGAACCGTAACCATTCGCAACCAGCTGCTCAACAACGGTTGGAAGGTTTACACCAATGATTCCAGTGTTGCGTATGACGTAGCTACAGAGACTACGACCAATTCCGGTGTTATTATCAAGGCAACCTCTACGATCTATTATCTCAGCGTTGCCGATGCGGCTGATGCCGAGAAGGGTGAGACTGCGGAAACTCCCAAGATCATTAACGGCGCAAGCGGTGATATCAAGACGTTTGAGAAGTTTACCACCGGTACGAGCCCCGTTACCGAGGCGAGCATGACCGCATACGTTAACAACAACGCAAAGATCGGTGTTACCGCATTTGCAGTTCAGACGTCGGGCTTCAATAACATTCATGAGGCGGCTGCGGTATTTGCAAGCGAGTTTGCAAGCGCAATTCCCACAACCTCGAATCCTTGATCTCTCGTAAGGGCATAAGCAAATGAAAAAAAGCGTGTTACTTTGGATTACGGTCGCAGTGATCTGCTGCACCGCTATTGTCGGTAACACTGTGGCGTGGCTGGTCGGTCGTGCCGAGGTGAACAATACGTTCGTCGCGGGCGATATCGCCATTTCCCTGACGGAGACCACGGGCAATACCTATCCGCTCATTCCGGGCACCGCCGTTGCTAAGGACCCAAAGGTGACGGTGCACAGGGGGAGCGAGGCATGCTGGTTGTTTGTCAAGGTGAATGAGAGCGCCGATCTTGACACGTATATTTCCTACACACCTGCCGACGGATGGACGGCTCTGCAGGACGGTGTTTATTACCGTGTGCAGTCTGCCGCTACCGCCGACGTAACCTACTCCTTCCTTCAAAACGATCAAGTCACTGTCAAGGAAAATCTGACAGAGGCACAGATGAGCGCGTTGAAGGCATCGGGGGCATATCCGACTCTGAAGCTGACGGCGTATGCTGTTCAGCAAAGCGGAATCGCCACCGTGGAGCAAGCATGGGAGCAGGCAGCAAAGCTATCTTGAACGGAGCGTGAGCGACTGTGAAAAAGTTAATATGGATCGCGGGCGTGGCGCTTTGTGTCGTAGCTCTTGTTGCGGCAGGAGTGACCATTGCCTGGTTTACCGACACGAAGGAGACGTCCAACGTCTTCACTGCCGGTGATGTAAAAATTCGGTTGACGGAATTGAATCCCGAGCACGAGGTCATCGACGTAACCAACCACGGTGCGCAGATGGACTACGGACACGTTTACCCGGGACTTGAGGTAAAGAAGAATACCACCGTGACCAACGTGGGCTCGGAGGGCGCATATCTTGCCGCGGAGATCGTTATTCTGGACGGTGAGCAGGATATCGCAAAGGCACTGTCCATTCCGGGCGGCGCTGTTGCGGGCACCACTCCCATCGATGAATTCTTCGAGGGAGGTTTTTGGGACGGCATGTTTGTCCGAGCTGCGAGCAGTGTACCGCATCTTATCGTGTGGGAGAGTGAGCATTGTATCGTGCAGTATGATACCCGCATGACAGAGGGCTTCTGGATTAACATTTTTGTCAAGGATATCCTCAAGAGCGGTGAAAGCATGATCATGTGGGATGGATTTACCTTTCCCGCAGACTGGGATAACGATCAGATGCTGCAATGCACCGATCTGCGTATCAGTGTCAAGACGTTCGCCGTACAGGCCGCAGGCTTTGAATCCTGCGAGCAGGCTGTTACCGAGGCGTTTGGAAACGGATTTGGAATTCCCGATTGATACATCACTGACAATTACATGAAAGAGTAAAACAGATTTTTAGAAAGGAGGGCCGAAAAAATGAAAAACAGTAAAAAGCAGCTGATAGCGATCATTGCGTTTATCGTAACGAGCGTGATCCTTTTTTCGGCCCAAACCATCGCTTATTTTACGGATGGCGGCGATAACAATACCGTCATTACTATGGTTGGAGCGAATTTGTCGGGAGAGCTGATCGAAGCGACGGTCACCGAGGAGGGCGCGGAGCCCGTGATCGGTCCGACCGCTGTGCGGATCGTTCCCGGAAAGGCGGTCGAAAAATCGGTCGCCGTCAAGAACACGGGCGACTTGGGAATGTATCTTCGTTTGACGGTGGAGAAGGAATTTGCACTTTCCGCCGAGAACGCGGGAAAGCCCACCGATCCGACGCTCGTCCAATTTGAGCTCAATACCACCCATTGGGAGGAGCGCGACGGCTTTTACTACTATAAGACTCCCGTTCTTAGCGGAGAGACGACCGAGCCTCTCTTTACCGAGGTTAATTTCTCGTCCCAAATGGACAATACCTATACCAACAGCACCATTACCTTCCGCATTAAGGCATACGCGACACAGACCGTGGACAACAGTGCTTCTGTATTCGAGGCACACGGTTGGCCCGCGGTACAGTGAGAAGGGAGGTAACGGATGAAAAAGAAAACAAGACTTCTCTCCTTACTTCTCGCGCTCTCGATGCTTTTGGGACTCGTTCCCATCAGCGTATATTCCGAGGGCGAGCAGGCTCCGATCCGTATTTTGCATGACGGAGCAGAGATCGCCGAGCTGCTCCTGTATCAGGACGGCAAGGAAACGCTGGAGGTTGAGACGACCCTTGATGGGACGCTCTCTTACCGCTGGCAGATCCTGACCAATGCGGCTTCTGCCGAATGGGTCAACATCAGCGGCATGACACAGGCACAATGCGACGTTTCCTACGCGTTGGTAGGAAGCCTCCTTGATGAGGCGGGGCAGACACAGCTTCGCTGCACCGTGTCCGACGGCACCGACGTATACGTGTCTCCCGCGGTAACCGTGACGGTTTCTTATACCGCAATGAACACGATGCAGGAAAGAGCCGTTCCTCTTGCCAACACGGAGCGAGCAGTGATGAGAGCTGCTGCGCCCCTTACGGCCGCCGCTGCTAACGATGAAATCAAAGAAGTTTACAATATTACGATCAACTACGTCTACAAGGACGGAACGATCGCGCGCGATCCTAACGTGCTCAGCATTGCCGCGGAAACCGACGTCAACCACACGATCCCCAATCCCGTGATCGTAGGTTACTCTCCCGTATTGCAGGAGGCGTACGAGCACGTGGAGCTTGTGACCGAGGCGGACGGATCGACCGCTGTCAAGCTTTCGTACGATGCTTTGGATGCGCCAAAGATCATCAACGTGATCTATATGCCCGCGCTTGTGGATTTTGTTGTTCATCACTACAGACAGAATCTCCTGGACGATAACTATGAGTCCACACCGTATCAATCGGTCACCATGAAGGGATATACGGGTGAGAGTGTGGGAGATTGCCATATTGACATTGATGGATTTCACGCACTTTACTACGAGCGGATGGTGATCGCCGCGGACGGCAGTACGCAGGTGGAGATCTACTATGACCGCGAGTATTATCTCGTGTCCTTCGACCTTGGTGGCGGATTTGGCGTTGAGCCGATCTATACCCGTTACGGCTCGGAGATCGGTGTCAATACACCCACCCGACCGGGCTACGACTTTACCGCATGGTCACTAACATCGGTTGCGGGACTCGCGCCTACCGCGGATGACATCGGTAGGTATCTGTTTACGGATACCAAGACCACGGTCACCGTGGAAAAGTCGCTTGGATATCTGGCGCTCTGGGCACGTGGATATACGTCCTATACCATGGTGTTCTGGCAGGAAAACGCCAACGACGATGACTACAGCTATTGGGGCTCTGTGACCGTTGACAAGGACGCAAGCAATAACAGTCTGCTGGTCGGCGATACCGTAAGCGCACAGGATTGGGTATCTCGCGTTTCGACCATTGATGACGAGCAGTATTTCACCTATAACGCCGCACGCTCGGATCACGACGTGGTCCTCAAGGGCGACGGCTCCACCATCGTCAACGTCTATTATACCCGTAACCGCTATACCATCACCTTTGTGGCGGACGGTGTATGTATGCTTGACGAGAGACACACGCACAGCGATGCCTGCTACACGGATATATGCGGAAGTGAGCACGTTCACACGGATGAATGTGAGAGCAATCTCATCTGCGAGATTCCCGAGCATACCGATCATACCTCGGATTGCCTGGAATGTGGCATTGAGGAGCATATTCACGGTGTGCACTGTCCCGGTGCGATTTCCTGCGGCAAGGAAGAGCACACGCACAGCCCCGCGTGCTGTACACTGACCGAGCATACGCATGGTGTTTCGTGTTATCCCAACGTCGGCTCGCAGGTCAGCGCCCCCGCAACCTCGGGCTGGCCGAACTATCATAGCTTCCCCACAAACGCGACCAACGGCTACGTTGCCAGATTCAGAAGCTCGTGGGGCAATAACACCTACTATTACATTTATATCAACGGCAATTGGTATAATTACACGTCGAGCGCATCCAACGGTGCCGTCATTAAGGTAAACTGCGGTCTTTCCGAGCATACGCACGGCGGTACGGGTTGTATGCACTGTGACCGCGAGGAGCATATCCATACCTCGGATTGTGTTTCGTGCGAGATCGAGGAGCATATCCACGGCGAGAGCTGCTATAAGGATCAACTCCATACGCACGGAGAGGATTGTTACGAATATCCCTCCTGCGAGCAGCATATTCACGAGGATTCCTGTATGATGCTCACGTGCGCAATGCCTACGGGACATACGCACACCACCGCGTGCGATCGCTCCGACCGTGAGAGTACCGTAAAAATGGTCACGCGCAAATATCAGGCGTCTCTTTCCGATATTTGGCCTATCGTTGACGAAAACGGTGTCATCTATAACGCGGGTCAGCGTTGGACGCCGAGTGACTCCAGCTATTATAACGCGGTTTTGGTTTATATCTCCAATATGCCCGCAGATGATTTTACGCTGACGGTCAACGAGTCCAACTACCACACCTTCAATATGCACTATATGTTGGAGGTTTTGCCGGGCGAGGCATATACCGCTACGTATAACGGTAAAAACTTCATCGAGTCCTTCTCGGTCAACGCAAATTACAACTACATTACCCGAGATGAGGACTTCTTCGACATCAAGGGCTTTGAGCAGTATGGCTCCAATCCTACGTTCAGCAACAACCAGATCAACCAGGACGGTGGAGACGTGTACTTCTATTACCGCCGACAAACGGGCGGCAACGTGGTATTGAGCTTCCAAAACGTCAATACTGTTGTGCAATCCTATAGCGGCGGCGATATCATGTACGGTATGTCGCTTGAGGAGTACCGCTATCAAGCGGACGGCACGGAATATATTCCGCCGTATCCCGACACGTACGAGCCGAACGCATATCAGTTTGATCAGTGGTTTACCACACCCGAGTGCTTCCCCGGCACGGAGGTGAATTGGGATACTCTGACGATGCCCGACGGTGCGCTGACGCTGTACGCGCATTGGATCCCGCAGAAGCATACCGTACAGATCTTCAAGGACGCGTCGCTCACAGAGCAGCTTGGCGCGACGTTTGAGGTCGACCACGGCACGCTGCTTGCCGACCCCGGACATCCCTCCAACGGACAGCTCATCTTCTCGGGCTGGTTCTATAAGGATGATAACGGTGTGGAAAAAGCCTTTATCTTCAACGGAATTCCCGTAAAGGATGATATGGTCATCTATGCCAAGTGGGGCTCCCGCGTGGCAGTCCAATACACCGTATATTACGTATACGTGGACGAAAACGGAAACGAGATCGAGGTCGCTCCTCCTACGGTGGGCAGTACCATTGCAGGACAGAACCGTACCTTTGATGCAAAGGGAGGCAATGATCTGTACGAGGCGTACAGAGAGGGGTATTTCCCGGATGCGGCGAGCCACAGTATCGTCATGAGTGCCGAAAGCGAAAACAAGCATATCTTCTATTATCACAAGCGGGATGGCGCAAGCTACACCGTGCGCTATCTGGATGAGCAGGGTCAGCCTTTGGTCCCCGACAAGGTCGTTGAGGACAACAAGCTGGCGGTTGTGACAGAGACCTTCGTAAGTGTTTCGGGCTATATGCCGGATGCCTACCAGAAGCGACTGATCGTATCGGTCAACACCGAGGAAAACGTGTTAGTCTTCAATTATACGAAGGATGAAGTACACGCATACTATCGCGTGGTGCAATATTGGCAGAATCTGGACGGAGAAGGATACACCGAGCACTCCTACAGCGATATCAAGGCGACCATTGGCTCGATCTGTGCCGCAAGTCCGATCACAATTACGGGCTTTGACTTCAAGGAAGCGCAGATAGACGGCACGGTGACGGCGCTTGGCAGCGATGGAAGCGTGCGCGGTACGTTGGATGCGGACGGTATGCTGATCGCGTTCTATTATGACCGCCGGACTGTGGAATATACTGTGGATTACGTCGAATACGGCAATGCAGACAATCACTTGATCCCCTCCGTGACGAAAACAGGTCTGTACGGCGCAATGGTGGAGGAGAGTGCTCCGAACCTTACGCAACTCGGCTATAGCCGCGTCAGTGAGCCTGTACAGAGGATCACGCTCAAGGAGACCGGACGAAATCTGATCGTGTTCAGTTATCAGGAAAACAGCGTCAGCTACCAATATATGGCGATTATGGGCGATGCGCTCAATCCAAGCTACGCATCGGAGAACGTAAGTGCATTGACGGGCTCTCCCGTTGGTTGTACGCCGATCGCCTCCGGAGACTATACCTTTGCGGGTTGGTTTAAGGATGCGGCTTGCACCGTTGCGGTGGATCCTGCCGTGGATCCCGTTACGGTCGATGCAAGCGGCAAGCTGATCCCCGAGAAGTCGGATTCCGACGGAGACGGTACGTATTTGTTCGAGGGTGGTGTGTATTACGCCAAGTTTGACTACAACTTTACAAATCTCACCATCGCCGTGGAGGGAAGCTCGGATGACGAGCAGGCGTTCCTGTTTGTTGTACAGGGCGTTGACGGAACCTCCTCTGCAGGTGTGAATATTACCGTTGCGGTCAAGGGCAACAGCTCTGTGAACTTGGAGAACGTTCGTGTGGGCGATTATCGCGTAACACAGCTTACGGATTGGTCATGGCGTTATATGCCAAACGGTGTTGAGACGGTGCAGATCTCCGTATCTCCCCGCAATGAGAGTAATACCGTGACCTTTACACAAGATGAACAGAAGGACAAGTGGCTGGACGGAAACGGACACGCGCAATTCTTGTTCCCTTAAAAAACAAATGATTGGAAAGGAGGCAGGGGAATGTCTGTTCTGAAGAATATCAAAATAAAAACAGTGGCAGTGTTGCTCCTGTCACTTCTGATCGTAGGCACGTTGGTTGGAGGCACGGTCGCTTATATCGTGCTCCGCTCCAACGATGCGACAAACACATTTACCCCCGTTGAGGTAGACAGTGAGCCGATCGCTACGGGGACGGGCAAGATCGCCGTTCGCAACAGTGGCGAGATCACGGCATATCTTCGCGCGGCGGTCGTGGTCACGTGGGTCGCCGTCGATGAAGAGGGCAATGCCACCGACCTTTACCATATCACTTCCCCGGTTGAGGGCGTGAACTACAGTATGGGCTACGATGCGAGCGGTGCTTGGCAAAAGGGCAGCGATGGCTTCTGGTACCATAAGGCGGCGGTCGAGGCAGGCGCAACTACGGCGGATCTGATCACATCCGTTGCAAAATTGACCGAGGCACCCGAGGGATATACGCTTTCCGTTGAGGTCTTGACCACGGGAATACAGGCAACTCCCGTATCCGCTGTGCAGGACGCGTGGGGCGTAACGCTTGCGGGCAGCGCGATCCAACCAAACTGATATCTATTATTATGATAGGAAAAAAACCACACCTATATAGGTGTGGTTTTTCTTATGCTTGCTTTTTGTATTTTGTTAGCCATTTGCCACTCAAATAGCGCCATAGGAATAGCACGGCGCGGAAGACCCAATCGACCGTCATGGCAATCCAAACGCCCATAATACCAAGTCCCATTCCGCGAATGCTCCAAAGACCGAAGATCGAAACGGTGCTTTGTGCCAGACCGTAAGCCAGCGCAACACGGAAGATCCACATGGAACAGATTGATACCACCATTGTGAAATTTATATCGTTTGCCGCGCGGAAGGAGGAGGGAAGACCGAATGCGACGGGCCAGATCAAAATGGATGCCGCACTGTGGTAAAAAAGAAGCGAACGCGCGCATCCAAAGGATTCCCCCGAAAGGTGGTAGAGCCCGAGCAGGGGGGAGGAGAACAGACATATAATTGCCGAAACAGTCAGCACAAGCAAATATTCAATGCCGAGCAGACGGCGTGTATATTGTTTTGCCTGCTCCTGTTCCTCGGCACCGATGCAGCGACCAATTACCGCAAGCGACGTGTTATGCACGGCGCCGCCCATCGTATATTGTAGATTTGCGAGAGAAAGTGCCGCCGCGTTTGCCGCGATCGAAGCGGTGCCAAGTGTGGAGACAAGGCTGGAGGTGATCAAGCGTCCGAATTGAAAGAGACTGTTTTCCACGCCGTTGGGAATGCCAATGTGCAGGATCGCACGAATGATCGAGGGCTTGGGTCGGTAGTGGAAAAGGTGTTCGATGTAGATGTAGCGTTTTTGGTGATGTGCAATAACGGTCATGATCACAGCACCAATGACACGAGAGAGCATGGTAGAGATCGCCGCGCCCATCGCGCCCATTCGGAGCACGTAAATGAACAGTGCGTTGCCCACAATGTTGAGCGCGTTTTTCAAAAGCGAGATCTTGAGTGTGATCATGCTGTCTCCCTGCGCGCGAAAGATTGCGCCAACGCCGCTGTCAAGCGCAAAGAAGGGGAGGGAAAGTGCGATGAAAATAAAATAATCCATCGCATTTTGCATCACGCTCTCTTCTACCTCGCCAAAAAGCAAGCTGAGAAGCGGAGCGCGAAGGAGCAAAACAAGGAGTGTCATTACGGATGAAAGCGCGGTGATCGTGTAGCAGAGCTGCTTTGCCGTTTCACAGGCGAGCAGTCTGTCCTCTCTTCCCATCATTTGCGCGAGGACAACGGTGCCTCCCGTCGCAAGTGCGGTAAAGAGAGTGACGAGGAGTGTGTCCAGCGAGTTTACAAGTGAAACACCTGCAAATGCAGCCTCTCCCTCGCTTGATACCATGATCGAGTCTACCATTCCAATGGTAACGGTGAGTAGACTTTGAAGGATCAGGGGAAGCAGGATTTTGGCAAGCTGCCGATTTGAAAAAAGTGGGGAATGTCCGGTTTGCATATTTTTTTCCTCATAACAAAAATGCTTGACAAATTTTTCATAGTGTTCTATAATGATTATAATATATAAAATAGACAAATTCATGCCGAATTTGGTTGAATTTGTGTCATTTTGAGGTGTAATATGAATGCTGTTTTCAATACAAGGCGCGAGGCGATTGAAACCTTTTACAAAAGAGATTATACGACACTTGGCGGTGCGTTTAATTTTCATTCTCCGATAGAGCTGCTTTTGATCCGACGCGGTGGGGCGCGGGTATGGATCAATGACGTGGAGGAGACAGTTTGTGAAAATGAGCTTACAATAGCACTCAGCTTCGATACGCATCGATATCAATCGCTTTGCGAGGGGACGTATACGGTACTTTTTATCTCTCCCACGATGTGCCCGGCGTTTATGGAGGCGGTACGTTATAAAAGCGCGCACAATCCCGTGGTGCGAGACAAGCGAACGGTTGAACGGATTGTGAGCGCGGTGGATGCGCTTTCCGATGAAGGGATGCACGCGATCGAGCAGATGGGATATATCAACGTCATTCTCGGTGCCCTGCTTGCTCAGCTCGATCTTGAGTCCGCCAAGCCATCCGGGAATGAAGCGCTTCCCACACGGCTGTTTTTCTATATCAATGAGCACTACCGAGAGGATCTGACCACGGATAAAATCGCGCAGGCATTGGGATATGACAGGTATTATCTTTCTAAACGCTTTCGTGCGAGCTTTCGGATGAGCATGATGCAATACGTCAATACACTGCGGCTGAAGAACGCGGTCATGATGATGCGAGACCGGGGCAACAGCATTACCAAATGCGCCATGGAGAGCGGATTTGGCTCTATGCGAACCTTCTACCGCGCGTTTGAGGAGGAGTTTGGTTGTTCTCCTCTTGAGTATCTGAAATCGAATAGACGGTAAAATAAGCTCCTCCGTGATCTCTGATTTGAGAGCGCGGAGGAGCTTGCTTTATATTGCGTGAAAAACGTGCGCCTCGCGATATTCGGTTGGCGTTTTTTGGTGGTGCTTTTTAAAGAGCTTGGAAAAATACTGTACGTCCATAATGCCGCAATGCATCGCGACGGTCTGGATCTGCAGCTTTGTGGTCTCAAGCAGATATGCCGCGTATTTCATGCGTTGCTCACGAACGTATGCGGAGATCGTCATGCCGGTTTCCTTTCGAAAGACGGTAGAGAGATAGCCGAGGCTGACGCTCTGGGTGCTTGCAAGCAGGCTGGGGGAGAGATCTGCGGAGAGGTCGGCATCGATGATCAGAATGCTCTTTTGAACAATGGGAGAGTATTTTTGAATTGCGTGATTGCGTGTCAGACGGCAGTAGGAGTGGAACATTTCGATCATGAGCGGAGCGCTGTCAGCAAGCGTTCGGAGCGACTCAATGCGATTGGCGAATTCCGATGATATCTGGTCTATCTGAAACGGATGCACGCCGCCGCGCTCTGCTGCCTTGCGCAGGAGTGTGTTCATAATAATGCCGTAATTCTTTGCGTTTCGGAGTGGATCGGTGTTGCGCTTTTCAAAATGCTTTACCGAGAAGGCGGAGCGAAACTGTGACTCTGTGTGCGTTTGACCGAGAGAAACGGCGCGGATCATCTCGTTTTCAAAGGCATATCGCCGTTCAAGTGCCTTGATGTTAAGAAGCGTATCGCTTGCCGTGAGGTTACGCATGGATCGGCTGACAGGCTTATCAGACTCGGTTTCCGCCGCGGTGACGTTTATCACGCGGTAGGCGGGTGTGTGCCAGATCCGCTCGCAAAGAGCGGAGAACATCGTCAGAAGATGGCATCCGTCGGGGAGCACGGGGAGACTTGCGTAATATTCGGTCAGATAACGCTGCTTTTGTGGAGAAATGCCATGCTGTTCACCGATCTCGAGGAGCCGCTTCTGTGAGAAGGGGGAGTTTAGGAAGGGACCAAAATAGAAGACTGTTGGAATATCGGTATCGGGCAGGAGCAGGAAGCGATAGCAAAGCTCAAAGGAATCGGTGAGACGGTAGACCGTGTGAGGCTCCATTGTCGGCAAACGGTCCCATAGCGGCTCCCGATGCTCAAAGAACTCCGTTTTGTCGGAGTCCGAGAGAACGCTTTGCAGCTCCGACAGCGCAATGACGTGCGTGCCAAGATGACTTTTCTTAAATACGTCACACAAAAAGGATAGCTCGCTTTGGTAGAACATCGTGATCTCCTCTTGTACTGTTTTTTGAACTTTCACACTTATTATAGCATGCTTTTTGTTCAAAAGCAACATTGAAATAATAGGAAATAATAAAAAATTACAAAAAATGATGAAAAAATTACTCACAAGGATAGAGGAAATGATTTATACTAATATTAAAGGGGCAGAAGCCCGTGCCTTGCACGGAAACCGCTCCCAAAAATCAGAAAAGAGGAAAAAGGTATGAAAAAAGAACCCAAGCTTGATGCCAACGGTAAGCGCGCGTTTGGCATGCGGGATTGCCTTGCTTACGCGGCAGGTGACCTTGGCTGTAACATGAGCTTTGCGCTCAAGAGTACCATGTCGATCTTCTGGACCCAATTTATGGGCATGGATCTTTGGTATGCACTGCTTCTCATCGTCGTTCAGGTATGGGATGCGATCAACGACCCCATGATCGGCTCGATCGTTGACGCGGACAAGCACAAGTACAAGAGAAATAAGTTCTTGACCTACATCTGGGCAGGCTCCATTGGTCTGATCGTTGGTGGCGCGTGTTGCTTCCTGCCTTTCCCGAACGCTCCCGTTTGGGCAAAGGGTATCATCTTCATCGCGGGCTACGTGGTATGGGATGCGTTCTACACGGTTGCAAACGTTCCTTACGGCTCTCTGCTCGCGCTGATCTCCAACGACGTTAAGGACAGAGCATCTCTTTCCGCTTGGCGTTCCGTAGGATCCATCTTCGGCAATATGCTCCCCATGGTCATCCTTCCCTTCATTATTTACGATAAAGACAACAATCTCATCGGTGAGCGCGTATTCATCGCTGCTCTCATTATGGGTGCCCTCGGCTTTATCTGCTTCCAGTTCATGATCCGCAACACCGAGATCCGCGTGGAGCAGGAGATCACGCTCAGTGAGGAGAAGCCCAAGTTCAACGTCTTCAAGGCATTTGTCAATTTCATGAAGAACCGTGCGGCTGTCGGTGCTACCATCGCCGCTATGGGTATGTTTATTGGTATGCAGGGTGCTGCAACCGCCGTTACCGTTATCTTCCAGTCCGATTTCAAGAACGTACAGATCTCGGGTATCGTTCAGCTTTTTGCGATGATTCCGATCGTATGCTTCACGCCTCTTGCAAGAAAGATGGTTGCTCGCTTCGGTAAAAAGGAGCTTGCTACCTTCGGTTCGATCTGCTCGATGGTTGCAGGCGCGGCACTCTTTATCGTAGTGCCCAACAACACGGGTCTGGATCTGGTTATCTACATTATTGCGCAGCTCATCTTCTCCCTCGGTCTCGGTATCTACTCCACCGTTTCCTGGGCAATGATGGGTGATGCGATCGACTACAACGAGTGGAAGACAGGTAACCGCGAGGAGGGCACCGTTTACTCTCTGCACTCCTTCTTCCGTAAGCTGGCACAGGGCGTTGGTCCCGCATTGGTGCTGGTCATCATGGTCGCGCTTGGTTACGTTGGCGCAAACGAGGGCAACCAGCTTTGGGCGGTCGCTGTCCGTATGCGTTATCTCGTTGCGGGAACCTACCTCTTCTCCGCAGTCCTTCAGTTTATCGGTCTCGGTCTTGTCTACAACATTGACAAGAAGACCTTGGCAGAGATGAACGCAGCTCTCGGACGTGACGAGGTGTCAGACGACGAGCCTGCTTGATCTGACTTTTTTGGTGCCCGACTGACCGTCGGGCACCATTTTAGAAAAATTTAATGTTCGTTATCATTCACTTCATATTGTTGCTGTAAAATACAAATTGTAAAATCTAAAAATCGGAGAAACAGAATGAGACAAATTATCAAATGGAATGAAAACTGGCTTTTTGCCAAGAATACGGCAGACGTAAACGTGCGCGAGGGGGAATCGGTCAACCTTCCTCACACATGGAACGCAGTGGACGGTCATGACGGTGGAAACGACTATTTCCGCGGTGCTTGCCTTTACGCAAAAACGCTTCGTCGTGCGGAGCTTCCCGCGGCTGATCGTTACTACCTTGAGCTGCGCGGCGCAAACTCCTCGGCAGACGTTTATGCCAACGGGGAGAAGCTGGCGCACCATGACGGCGGTTACTCCACCTGGCGCGTTGATCTGACCGAGAAGCTGACCGACGAGACCGAGATCGCTGTGGTCGTGGACAACTCTCCCAACGAGACGGTCTATCCGCAGATGGCGGACTTTACCTTTTACGGCGGCTTGTACCGTGACGTCAACATCATTGCGGTCAACAAGGCGCACTTTGATCTTGATTACTACGGCGGAAACGGACTGAAGATCACTCCCATCGTCGAGGGGAAGGATGCCAAGGTCGAGGTCGAGGTCTATACCACTGCACTTGCAGAGGGACAGAAGCTGGTTTACGCGATCTACGACAAGGATGAAAACGAGCTGCAGAAGATCGAGACCGCCGAGTCGAAGGTCGTCTTTGAGATCAAGGACGTACATCTGTGGCACGGTCGCCGCGATCCCTACCTTTACTGCTGTGAGGTCGAGCTCGTGGAGAACGGAGAGGTGCTTGACAACGTCTGCAACCGCTTCGGCTGCCGCAGCTTCAAGATCGATCCCAACAACGGCTTTATCCTCAACGGCGAGGAGTATCCTCTTCGCGGCGTTTCCCGTCACCAGGACAGACTTGGCGTCGGTAACGCGCTCCTTCCCGAGCATCACGCAGAGGATATCGATCTGATCATGGAGGTCGGTGCCACCACCATTCGTCTCGCGCACTATCAGCACGATCAGTATTTCTACGATCTTTGCGATGAGAAGGGTCTTGTGATCTGGGCGGAGATTCCCTATATTTCCAAGCATATGCCCGGTGGCAGAGAGAACACTATCTCGCAGATGAAGGAGCTGGTCACGCAGAACTACAACCACGCCTCCATCTTCGTATGGGGTCTTTCCAATGAGATCTCCATCGGTGGCTCGGATGACGACCTGCTTGAAAATCACCGCATTCTTAACGATCTCGTTCATGAGATGGATAAGACACGCTTGACCACCATCGCGGCGGTTTCTATGTGCAAGATGGACGATCCCTACCTGCTCATCCCCGACGTGGTCTCCTACAACCATTATTTCGGCTGGTACGGCGGCGACACGAGCATGAACGGACCTTGGTTCGACAAATTCCACGAGATGCATCCCAACATTCCCATTGGCATCAGTGAGTATGGCTGTGAGGCACTCAATTGGCATACGAGCGATCCCAAGCAGGGCGACTACACCGAGGAATACCAGGCATACTACCATGAGGAACTGATCAAGCAGCTCTTTACACGCAAGTATATCTGGGCAACGCACGTATGGAATATGTTCGA
>JAFTJB010000074.1 GCA_017456625.1 Clostridia bacterium | reverse complement strand
AGTGCATAAGGAGGTGGCACGCGAAGCGTGACGGAAGGGTTGTTACAAAAGAAAAACAATCCCTCACCGCCTACGGCGGAGCTCCCTTTACACAAGGGAGCCTATTGAAGTTACCCGTTTACGGGTTGCAGTGCGTGTGATCCGATAATAAATTTCGGTACCCCTTTTAGGGGTCAAGCCTGTATTTGCCCCTTATAGGGGCTGTGCAAACCACCGGTTGAACCGGTGGTTTTTATTTTATAGAGATCATTCGCGAGTTATCCGCCTGCACCCTGCCGCCGCGCGCGGAATATACTGAAAAGAGAAGGAAAGGGAGGTGCTTTGATATGCTGGTCAATAAGCCGTATGACAGACGGCGGGCGGTGGAGTACGCGCGGAGGTGGGCGCTCGACCGTAATCCGCTTTTTATCGATTTTACGGGAATTGGAGGAAATTGCACCAATTTCGTTTCGCAATGCCTGCTGGCGGGGAGCTGTGTGATGAATTATACCCCGAATTTCGGGTGGTATTACGTCTCCCCCGAGGATCGCGCACCCGCTTGGAGCAGTGTGGAATATTTTTACGATTTCATCACGGGGGCGGCGCGCTTTGCCATGCAGAACGGCGGCGAGGGACCGTTTGGGACGGTGGTGGAGCGCGCGCAGGCGGCGGTTGGTGACGTGATCCAATATGCCAACGCCGAGGGGGATTGGTACCACACCGTCATTATCAGCGAGATCCGACCCGATGAAATACTGATCTGCGCACAATCCGACGATGCGCTCGACCGACCGCTCTCAAGCTATAATTTTGCCGATCTGCGCTTTTTGCATATCGAGGGCGTGCGCTTTGAGGTCAACGATGAACGATGCTATCAGACCTTGCTCGCGGGAGGTGTGGAAGCGCCTCGAGAATAAAAAATCGGCGTACTTGCGATAAAGCAAGTACGCCGATCGATTTTTACGTTCAGAATTTCGGTACTCTCGGCTTGGGAGGCATCTTGGGAACAACGGGCTTGCCGTCCTTGTAGTCCGAGAAATCACGTTGAGTAGCGGGCTGCTGTGCCGGTGCGGTTGCCTTGGGAGCCGCGTTGGGCGCGGGAGGCATCATATTGGGGTTGTGCTGATAGAACGCGGGAGCATAGTAGCTCATCGCGTAGCCGTAATCGTAGTCGTCGTCGTAATCGTCGTAATCCACAGCCTCGGGCTCCTGCTCTGCGGTGATCATCTTGATCAGCTCTCGATAGATCGCAGCAGCATTTCTGACGTTGTAGAAGTGGATGTCGCCGGAGGGCGTGCCGATTGCGAGATGGTGGTGGCAGGTCACGTGAACCGAGGTGACCGATGCGTAGGGGATAGAGGTATACATCTTGAAGCGGAACCAACGGCGCTGACCGTGACCGATGATGCGCTTGTTGGTTACGAAGAGCTTCGGACGAAGCAGGAGGACCGCAATGAAGATGAGCGTGATCATAACCGTCAGGGAGATCAGCGCGGTTCTGATAAGCCAGAAGGTCGGGTAGGGAAACAGAAGCTTGAGGAAGCTGTCATCGGGCAGGAAGCAGAGAATGATCGGTACCACGAAAAGAACGAGGAATGCCGCGATGAAGATGCTGCAAATGACAACGGGGATGACGGGAGCATCGCCGACAACGAGGATCTTCTCACCCTTGAGCAGGGCATCCTTGTAGCGCAGGCAGAGCAGGCGAAGCAGGATGATGAGGAAGATCGAGAGATCAACGATTCCGAAGATCATAAAGAAGCGGAAGATCGGAAGCGGCTCTTCTGCGGTGAAGTACATGATCGCCATGACAGCGGTCGAGATGATACTGACAGCGAGTAGCATCGTGCAGACAACGATTGCCCAGACGGGATCCTTAACAAGCGAGTTGAGGAGCTTTCTGTCGCGTGCCTGGCTTGCTTTGGTTCTTGTGTTTTGCATATCGGGACTCCTTCTTTCAAAGTTTTTTTCGAAAAAACTTGCCATTTGCCTATTTTGAGGGCTATTATATCATAATTATACCATACAATCAAAATCTTGTCAAGCACCGTGCCCGAATTTGATGAAAAGAAAAAATCGCGCGCCGTTTTGTTTGGAACGGCGCACGATTTTTCTGTGTGGGCTTAAAACATCTTATATTTGAGTCTGAGATTGTCCGCGATCATGGCGATGAATTCGCTATTGGTCGGCTTGCCTCGGTTGTTCTGGATGGTATAGCCGAAATAGGAGTTGAGCGTATCGACGTCGCCGCGATCCCATGCCACCTCGATCGCGTGACGAATGGCGCGCTCCACGCGGCTGGTCGTGGTCGAATACTTCTTCGCCACGGAGGGATAGAGCACCTTTGTGACCGAGTTGATGATATCCGAGTCCTTGATGGTGAGCAGGATCGCCGTGCGCAGGTACTGATAGCCCTTGATGTGCGCGGGAACACCGATCTGATGGATGATCTGCGTGACCTGCGTTTCGATATCGGGCGTTTTGTCCTCGGGCTGCATGGCAACGGCGGGGACGTCCTGCAGGCGACGTGAGGCAATGCTCGCGACGTGCTCGCACAGGCTCTGGACGTTGACGGGCTTGAGCAGACAAAGCTCCGCGCCTGCCTCGGATGCCTGAATAAAGACGTTTTGGTTGGAGACCGACGAGACGATGATGAAGGAGGGCATTTTCTCCTTGTCCCATGCCATCCCGCGGCAGCTCCGCAGCACGCCAATCCCGTCGAGCTTAGAGAGCCATACGTCCATGATGACGACCTCGGGGCGGAAGCGCGTGATCTTGAGCAGGGTGTCCTCACCATTGGCTGCTTCCTCGAGATTGCGGAAGCCGTAGCGTACAAGTCCCTCTCGCATCGACGCGCGAGCGGCTGCACTTTCAGCAGCGATCAAAATTTTGGTTTTGTATTCCATGTTAAAATATCCTCCGTAATAATTTCCATTTTCTTACAGGAATATTTTACCATATATTGCCAATTTTTACAAGCCCAAAATTCGCGAAATAATTCCCAAAATTTGGAAGAAAAATATGGCAAATTTTACCAAAACAGACAAGCCACGTTATTTTTTGCCGTGTTGGCAGGGCTCCTTGAAGAAGTCGGTGAGGTCCATTTCGTATCTATCGGAGGCGTTTTTTGTAAAACCGATGGCGAGAATGAGGGTCTCATTGTCGTACTCGGCGTCGAAAAAGGCGCGATGCACGCCGCAAAGGTCAATAAAATTGAGCGCGGCACGTCCCATGACGAACATCGGCTCAAATTCGTATTTTTCGGGGACGTGCGCAAAATCAACGATCTTTCCGCCGTCGGCGTTCATGGTAAATTGGCAAATTCCGCGCAATTCGCCGTCGACAAGTGCCTGATAGGCAAGCATTTCGACGCGAAAGGGGATATTGCAACGCGCGCAGAGCGCTTCCTGTTCCTTTTTATCCTGAATAGGCAATACTTCCAGCATGTTGTGATCCTTTCATGGTTGCTTTTTGGTAGGCATGAGGTAGCGCACCTCATCCTCGGTCAGATGTCGCCATTTCCCGAGCGGTAGGTTACCCAGCTTGAGGTCGCCGATGGCAACGCGGCAAAGTCTTGTGACCTTGAGTCCTACGGCATCGCACATTTTGCGGATCTGTCGGTTGCGCCCCTCGTAGAGGTGCATTTCCAAAACGTTTTCCGCACGCGGAATGACCGTAACGGGGCGGAGACGGTAGCCGTCGAGCTCCATTGGTGCGCGGAGTGCCGCGAGTTGATCCGCCGTTGGCTTTGGCGTGACCGTGACGAGATAGATCTTTGGGATCTCGTGGCGCGGGTGGGTCAGATGATTGGCAAATTCGCCGTCGCTCGTCAAAAGCAGGAGCCCCTCGGAGTCCATATCAAGTCGACCGACGGGATAGACGCGCGCGTGCAGATCACGAACGAGATCGGTGACGGTGGGACGCCCCTTTTCGTCCTTTGCGGTGGTGACGTAGCCGCGCGGCTTATGGAGCATGAGATAATACGGCACTTGCGCGACGGGGGCACGGAGTGTTTTGCCGTTCCATTCCACGCGGTCGCAGTCGGGATCGATCTTATCCCCGAGCGACGCGACCGTTCCGTTGACCTTCACGCGCCCCGCGAGGATCTCTGCTTCGGCGGCACGGCGCGAGAGCACACCGCAGTCGGTAAAATATTTTTGCAATCGGACGAGGTCTGCCATTGCCGTATTCCTTTCCTTTTATATTCTATAGTGCGGTCAGAAACCGAAAAACTCGAGAATACGCCGCCAAATGCTCTTTTTGACTTCTGTGCGTTCTACCGCGTAGGCGGCACGGAGCGCGACCGTGGCGATCTGCTCGGCATTGCCGTCCCCGTCAAGGTCGCATTCGTAGATCACGCGCCCCAATTCCTCACCCGCGGAAATCGCGGCAAACTCAAAGCGGCGCGCCTCGATCCTTTGCGTGATGGGCGCATGATCGACGGGAAGCGTGACGCAGAGTGGCTCGGAATTGACGAGTGTGACGTAGGTATCCTTGCCTCCGACGATGGGGAGGGCATAACGGTGCGCCTCCGTCTCGCAGAGCGTGACCGAGGTATAACGTGCAAAGCCGTAGTCGAGCAGATGCTTGTGGTCGTCCCAATCGTTTGGCGCGCGTAGCGTAACAGCGATCATGACAACCCCGTCTCGCTCCGCGGCGGAGACCAAGCATCTGCCGCTTTGCTTGGTAAAGCCTGTTTTGAGCCCGATGCAGCCATCGTAGAGACGGAGCATCTTGTTGTGATAGACGAGCAGACGCACGCTGTCGGTCCCCGCGTGGGGGATCGTGGTTTTGCGCGTAGAGGCGATGGTGCGGAGCAGGTCGTTTTGCATGGCGCACCGCGCGATCACGGCAAGCTCATAGGGCGTTGTGTAATGATCCGCGTCGTCCAAGCCGTGCGGATTGGTAAAGTGCGTATCCGTAAGTCCCAGCGCTTCTGCTTTGCGGTTCATCAGCTCGGCAAATGCCTCCACGCTTCCGGCGATCCCCACGGCAATGGCAACTGCCGCATCGTTCGCAGATTCGAGCATGAGGGCATAAAGAAGCTGCTCGAGCGTGAGTGCTTCTCCCTCGATCAGATAGATCGACGAGCCCTCCGTGCCGACCGCGCAGGCGGGGGCGGAGATGACGGTATCGGGAGACGCAGACTCGAGCGCAACGAGCGCAGTCATGATCTTCGTCGTGCTTGCCATAGGCATTCGCGTGTCTGCATTCTTTGCGTACACGCGCGCGCCGCTATCCCCCTCCAGCAAAACGGCACCCTCCGCGGAAACGGTGGGCATGGATACCGCGGTGTGTCCTTCCGCGCGTGCGGTGAAGGAAAATGTTGGCAGAATGAGCGCAAAGCACAGGCATAGCAAGACGGCTTTTTTCCATTTTGGCATAATAAGACCCTCCGGGAAACATACATTTTATTTCATGTATATTTTCCCGGAGTTCAGATTATGTCAGCGCGGGCGCAAGATTACTTGTCAGCCTTTGCCTTTTTTGCTTCCTTTGCTTCCTTTGCTTCCTTTGCGGCTTCCTTCTTCTGGAGCTTTGCGAGCTTCTTCGCGTCCTTCTTGGAGAGGGGCTTCTCGTTTGCGATATCCTCCTCAAGCTTTGCGGCAGCAGCAGCGGCAGCGGCAATGATCTCCTCGGGATCCTCTGCGGGATCCTCCTTTACGAAGACCGACTTGATACGGTTGATGATGTCGGGAGCCTGATCGATGAGATCAGCAACCTGCTCGATGGGAGAGGTAGCGGCAGGAGTGATGGGCAGCATCTCGACCGCGCCGTTGGGGTAAACGGTGAGGAAGCCGATGGGGGAAACGGTAACGCCCGTTCCGCCGCCGCCACCGAAGTTCTTGTTGCCGTTCTCGCCGTTGAGGGGCAGGTCAAGACCACCGGTTGCCATTCCAACGGAAACCTTGGAAACGGGAATGATGATCGTGCCGCTCTCGGTACGGATGGGCTGACCGATGATGGTGTCGGCATCCACTACGTTGCGGATCTGCTCGAGCGAATTTGTGATGATGTCCTTAACAGAATTTTCCATGATAGTAATCCTTTCATGTATGTTATTTATTATTTTTTATTTTGCTTCTTGATTTTTTGCGGCTTCCTTGAGGCTGACACGGTAGCGAGCCTTCTGAAGCGCGTATTTTCTTTCCGCCTTATAAGCGGAGTACATGGAGAGACCGATCGAGATCGCGCGACGGATGTTGATCGACGCGGAGATATCGATGTCGGAGGTCGTCGTCTCGGAGAGGAAGTCGGGGACGATCTTCATCGCGCCCTCCTTGCGACGGATCTTGGTAAAGAGGGTATCGATAAGCTCGAGCGTGCAAGCCGCCGCCTGTACGGCGATGCCGTAAGCGACTGCGGTCTTTGCCGCATCCTCGGTGCCGATGTAGATGTGCATACGGCGAACCTTGACGCGAATGGTGCCCTTGGTGACCTTGTAGAGCTTTTTGAGGAGCTCCCGGATCATCTCGAGATTTTCGATGAGGTTGGGATCGGGCTGACCGCGACGGATCTGCTTGACCTTTTTGTGATCCTTTTTGCGGAGCTTTTTGAGGAGCTTGCGTTCCTTCTTGCGAAGTGCGCGGCGCTGTCTGCGAAGCTCCCGTGCCAGCACTCGCTCGGGGTCGTCACAGCGGTGGAGCAATCGCTTTTTCTTTTTCTTGGGCTCGGAGGTGTAAAGGGTAAACCGAATGCCCAATACCGATGCGACCACGCGTATCTTGCCTTGGCAGATGATGCGGATCTTTGCTCTGCCGAACAGGACCAAGAGCAAAATCAGCAGCAAAAGTCCCAAAACGATCGCCAAAGCGATGATAAGTGCGTTCATGCGATCCCCCCTTCATTCAAAATGATCAGATTCATGTCAGTTGCCCTCGCTTTCCACCGATTGAGGAGGCTCAACGCCATTTTCAAAGATGACGTTCTCTTCCTCCGAGTCGATCGGTTCGGTGTATTCAGCCGCGGGCGTTGCTTCCTCTGCGGGAGCGTTCTCCTCGGGCTGTTCGGGCTCTGCCTGCGCGGCGGCTACGCTGAGCGCCTCGGTCTCGGGCAATTCGTCGAGCGAATTGAGACCGAACACACGCAGGAATTTGTCGGTGGTAACGTAGAGCATCGGTCGTCCCGGTGCATCCATTCTGCCTGCCGCCTCGATGAGTCCCTTATCCAGGAGCGAGGTGACGGCGTATGAACTGTCCACGCCGCGCACGAGGTCCACAAAGGAACGCGTGACGGGCTGGTTGTAAGCCACGATGGCAAGCACCTCCATGGAGGAAGCGGAAAGGTTTCCGCCTCGGCGGATGCCGAGTGCCTCGCGTATGTAGGGTGCGTATTTTTCTTTCGTTGTAAGCTGACAGGTGGTGGGATACTGTAATAGCAAAATGCCGTGGGAGGTCTCGTCCTCCTCAAAATGCTTTGCCATTTCACGGACAATATTCTTGACGTCCTTCACGCCAAGCCCCAGCACCTCCGCGAGCTTGTCGTACCGCATGGGATAGCCTGCGGCAAACAGGATCGCTTCGATCGCCTGTGTCAGCTCCCTTGCCGTAATCAGCGGCTCGAGGAGCGGTTGTTGTTTCTTTTCTTCCATAGATTTATTTGTGCGGCCCTTTCTTGAGTTTTACGGTGCGTGGCGGTTATTGCGGCTGCGGCTCGGTCGGGATCTCCAGATCCATCTCCTTTGCCTGATGCGCCATTTGCGTCACGATCCTTTGCATATCCAGCCCGAGGTCGTCCATGATCGCCTCCTGATCCTCGGAGAGCTGCTCGTCGAGCAGTTCCTGCAGCTTTGCCTCTGCCTCGAGGTCGCTGTCGTCATCGGGAAGCTCCTCTGTGGGGAGCGATACGGCGATCTGCTCACCGCGCAACGCCGCCTCCTTTGCAAGTCTGCGCTCCTCTGCGCGTCTTGCTCGCTCCTCCTCGCGGAGTCGCTTCTTTTCGGCGAGCTTTTGCTCACGGATGATCCTGCGCTGCTCGCGGTGCATCTCTGCCTTGGAGGAGAGCGGGATAGGCTCATCGTCGTCGCGACGGGCGCGAGGCTTGTTCTCCTCGCTTGGCGGCTCCTCGTCACTGATGGAGAACTCCGTATCGGTGCCGTGGATGACGGTGTAAGAATTGGGATCCTCCTCGATGCGGATCTTTCTGACCTTGATCAATTCAAGAATTCCGAGGAAGATCGCGATGAGGTCGGGGAGAGAGGTCGCATCCGAGAGCAGCGCGCGCATGGAGGTGTTTTTCGCCTTTGACATGCGGTGCAAAATGCCCACGATCTTGACCTCGACCGGTACGATGGGCTTTGCGATCATCGGTGCGAAGATCTGCTTTTCCACCTTCGGTCTGCTTTCGTTCGCGGCAATGATGCGGCGGACGGCGGCGCAGAGGGAGGTGACCTGCTGATCGGCAACATAGGTCTTGTCGACCGAGATCTCGTCGGTGTCCTTTACCATTCGACCGCTGAAGACCGAGTAAAGGGGCGCCATTTTTTGTGCGGCTTGCTTTGCCTGCTGATAACGCAGGAGGGCATCTGCGAGCTCTGCGCGAGGATCCTTTTCCTCCTCGGTCACGCGCGGCAGGAGCATACGGCTCTTGATGAGCATCAATTCACTTGCCATGACGATGAATTCGCCCGCGATCTCCATGTCCATATCCTGTGCCGCTTGGATATATTCCAAATATTGATCACAGATCAAGGAGATCGGAATGTCCTCAATATTCACTTTGTTCTTTTGGATCAGAGTCAAGAGAAGGTCGAGCGGACCCTCAAATTGATCGAGCCGATAGGTGACTGCTTCCATTCGGTGCTCCTTGGTCGTATTGCTTACAAAAATCAGAGTAGCGAGATAAAGAGATCGATTCCGAGCCCATATACGGGATTGGCGATCTTGTAGATGATCCACTCGGCAAGCCACGAGAAGGGCGAGATGCCGAATTGGGAGAGGACGAGCATGAGGATGAGAATTCCGAACATGATCTCACGCTCGTGCCGCATGATCCCGAAGTACGCCTTGGTGGGCAGGAAAGCCAGTGCGATACGCGAGCCGTCGAAGGGCGGAACGGGGATCAGATTGAAGAATGCGAACACGAAATTGAGAAGTGCGCTCGCCCACATGAATTGCATCACCCAAAAGCTGACGGTAAACCAGATCCCCGTAGGGGATGTGATCTCGGCGTAGGCATTCCATGCGGCGGTAAAGCCAAACAGAACCGCGCTGATCAGTCCCATGATCAGGTTTGCCGCAGGTCCTGCGGCGGCGGAAAGCGCCATGTCGCGCTTGGGGTTTTTGAAATTTCTTGTGTTGATGGGGACAGGCTTTGCCCAACCGAAGCCGAACACGATCATGGCAAGGGTGCCGAAGAGATCGAGGTGGCGTGCGGGATTGAGGGTCAAACGCCCGAGATTGTAGGCGGTGCTGTCACCGCACTTGTAGGCGATATATCCGTGTGCGGTCTCATGCACGCAGAGCGCGAAGATGACCACGGGGACGGTGAGCAGGAGACTGATGATGATGCTCTGGATGCTGTCGCCCTGAAGGATGGAGAATAGCATAGGGGGTTCCTTTCAATAATCAGAGATCCTCGTCGTCGGAGCCGTGTGCGTCGGCGCGGAGCATCTCCACGCATTGCTCCACTGCCCATTTCTCGATGGGAAGCGAGAGCTGATCGGTATCGGTGAGGGGAATTTGTCCATAGCGGCAGGTGGGAATTGCGGGCGGCGCGATCTGCTCGATCAGCGCACCCGAAAAATAGGAACGGACGGAATGAACACCCGCACCGTCGTAAAGGTCGGCATCTGCGATATAGTCCTCCACCGAGGCATCGTAGCCCGTTTGTGCCATGCAGGCGCGGAGCAGGGTGTCCTCGTGGCTTTCGCCCTCCGTGCTTTCGTCACCGGGAAGATAAGTGCCGCCGTCGCGATACACAACGGAAAGCACTCCGCGCTCGATCGCGATCAGATAAGCGCCGCGCGCCTCACGGTAGGAGAGGTCTGCGCGTGCCGTGCCAAAGGTTTTGTCTGTCATACCTGCCTCCTCAAGCCAAGCCTGTCAAGGAGAGGAGCTTGCTCCACAGCTCGCTCTTGCCCTCGTTTTTAAGCGAGGAATAGAAGAGAACGGGCGTGTCCTTGGGGATGAGCGGATGGTTTTGGAAGATCTCGACTGCCTTTTTCTTTTCAGTCGCGTTGAGCTTGTCGACCTTGGTCGCCACAACGATAAAGGGGATGCCCGACTCCGAGAGGAAGGAGAGCATCATCTCGTCGTCTGCGGTGGGACCGACACGGCTGTCGATGAGCTGAACGACCAGACGAAGCAGGTCGATGTTCTTGTTTTTGGTAAAATAACCGTCGGTGAGCATGGACCACTTTTCTTTGTCCTCGGGTCGCCTTTTCGCAAAGCCGTAGCCCGGGAGGTCAACGAGGAAGAGCTTCTTATCCACGTCGTAGAAATTGATGGTGATGGTCTTTCCGGGGGCGGAGCTGACGCGCGCCAGACTCTTTCTGCCGAGGAGCGAATTGATGAGCGAGCTCTTGCCGACGTTGGAGCGACCCGAAAAGGCGATCTGCACCATGGGATCGGTGGGAAACTGCTGCGGCAGTCCCGCGCTCATGCGAAGCGTTACTTGGTTGAGATTGAGGGGCATAGCGTTCTCCTTTTTTGTGTGTTTACGCGTCGTT
>JAFTJB010000073.1 GCA_017456625.1 Clostridia bacterium | reverse complement strand
AGGGAGCGAACCGTGTGTTCTGCTTTGCTACCTTCGGTCTGTTTACGAACGGTCCCGAGTGCTTCGACGAGGCATCCAAGGCTGGCGTGCTGGACAAGGTGTTCACCACCAATCTGGTGTATCGCCGCCCCGAGCTTGCAACGAGAGATTGGTACGTTGAGGTCAATATGTGTAAATACGTGGCGTACCTGATCGACACGCTCAACAACGACGAAACGATCAGCGCGCTGCTCAACCCCGTAAAGCGTATTCAGAATCTGATGAACAAGCACCGCAGTGCGCTTGAGTCGCAGATGAAGATCCAATTCGAGGATCACAACGATTAAGCAAGAACGTTTTGAAGCGGACCCGTACGGCAGTACGGGTCCCGCTTTGCCTCAGGGAGACGGCTGAAAAATCAAAAAATCCTACCGAGGAACGAAAAAAATCGAAAAAACTATTGACAAACCGTGAAAGTTGTGCTAAAATAAGTCTATTAATTAAATCAAAGACGTTGACGAAAAGGACACGGATGATTTTTCACACAGAGCGGCGGCGGTCGGTGCAAGCTGCTTGAAAAAATTTGTGTTTGTAGTTTCCGAGTCGAGAGGAAGAACGCCGATAAGGTCAGTAGAACCTCTCCGTGATTGCTGCGTAAAGGCATAGGAATTGTTAGATTCCAAGAGTGGCGGAAAAACCGCAATTTGAGTGGTACCGCGGGTGTTATGTTGATTTACACTCGTCTCAAAGCACGTTACTTTGAGACGAGTGTCTTTTCGTCTCAGGAAAGAGAAGGTGTCAGAATGGAACAAAAGATCAGCGGATTGAATTTCAAGATCCGGGAAATGGCGGGCAGAATCCGAGAGCTTCGGGAGATCGAGGGGCTGAGTGCCGAGGAAATGGCAAAGCGCGTGGAGGTTTCCACCGAGGAATACACGCTTTGCGAGGCAGGCGGCAGAGATCTCAACTTTGCATTTATCTACCGTTGCGCGTTGGCACTCAACGTCAACGTGACCGATATCATCGAGGGCTATAGCCCGAAGCTGAAATCCTATACCGTTACGAGAAGCGGAGCGGGGCAGGAGATCGGTCAGGCACACGGTATGACCTACTATAACCTTGCTTACGCGTTCCAGAACCGTATTGCCGAGCCGTTGTGCGTGCGAAGCGTTTACGATGAGAAGGCCAAGCTGCAGGATATCGAGCTGACCACCCAGAAGGGGCAGGAGCTTGACATCATCGTAGAGGGCAACCTGATGGTGCAGGTCGGTGAACACCGTGAGATCCTCGGTCCCGGCGATACCATCTACTACGACAGCTCCACGCCGCACGGAATGATCGCGGCAAACGGAAAGGATTGCGTGTTCTACGCGATCGTTCTCAACACCGCGGGAGAGCCGATCCCCGAGCTTTCCGCAACACGCTCTGCGGTCAAGGAAAAGACCCCTGTGAAAAAGGATACGCAGGAGCGTATCTATCATAAATTCATCGACGTGACCGAAAATGAAAACGGTACGCCGACCTCCATCAAATTCAAAAACGAGGAGCATTTCAACTTTGCGTTCGATCTCGTTGACGCGCTTGCCGAAAGAGATCCGCAAAAGCTCGCAATGCTGCATATCTCCAAGGATAAAACCGAGAGACGCTTCACCTTTAAGGATATCAAAAAGGCGTCGGCACGTTGCGCAAACTACTTCAAGTCGCTCGGTATCAAAAAGGGCGACCGCGTGATGCTGGTGCTCAAGCGGCACTATCAGTTCTGGTTTGCGATGATCGGTCTCAATAAGCTGGGCGCGATCGCGATCCCCGCAACCAATCAGCTACAGGAGCACGATTTCGCATACCGCTTTGAGTCGGCGGGCATTTCCGCCGTGATCTGTACGGCAGACGGCGATACGGCGCGTCAGATCGAGTTGGCGGCAGAGGGAAATACCACGCTCAAGCACAAGATGATCGTTGGCGGCACGCGTGAGGGATGGCGCAATTTCGACGAGGAATACGCGCTTTATAGCACGCATTACGAAAGAGGCGAGGACGCCCCGGGCGGCAACGATACGATGCTGATGTATTTCACCTCGGGCACGTCGGGCTACCCAAAGATCGCCGTTCACAATTATAAATACGCGCTCGGACACTTCCATACCGCAAAATACTGGCATAACGTCGATCCCGACGGATTGCACTTTACCATTTCGGATACGGGTTGGGCAAAGGCCATGTGGGGCAAGCTCTACGGACAGTGGCTCTGTGAGGCGGCAACCTTTGTTTACGATTTCGACCGCTTCGATGCTGCCGACATCCTGCCGATGTTTGCCAAGTACCATATCACCACCTTCTGCGCACCGCCCACGATGCTTCGTATGATGGTGAAGCAGGACATCTCCAAATACGATTTCTCCTCGGTTCGTCATATGACCACTGCGGGAGAGGCACTCAACCCCGAGGTGTACCGTCAGTTTGAAAAGGCGACGGGACTACAGATCATCGAGGGCTTCGGACAGACCGAGAGCACAATGATCATCGGAAATATGGTTGGCGCGTCGCATAAGATCGGCTCGATGGGCAAGCCCGCACCGATCTACGACGTTCGTCTGGTGGATCCCGACGGCAACCCTGTTCCCGACGGTGAAACGGGTGAGATCGTGATCAACGTGGAGAACGGTGCCCCCTGTGGACTCTTGATGGGCTATTATAATAATGAGGAAAAGACCAAGGAGGTCTGGCACGACGGATTCTATCATACGGGAGATACCGCGTGGAGAGACGAGGACGGCTTCTATTGGTACGTTGGTCGCGTAGACGACGTGATCAAATCCTCGGGCTACCGCATCGGTCCGTTCGAGATCGAGAGCGTGATCATGGAGCTTCCGTACGTGCTGGAATGCGGTGTTTCGGCGGTTCCGGACGAGGTGAGAGGGCAGATCGTGAAGGCGAGCATTGTGCTCACCAAGGGAACCGAGCCCACAGAGGAGCTCAAAAAAGAAATTCAGAATTACGTCAAGGAGCATACCGCTCCGTATAAATATCCGCGTGTGGTGGTGTTCCGTGATGAGCTTCCCAAGACCACGAGCGTAAAAATCCAAAGAAATAAACTTTAACGGTATAAAGGAGAGAAACAACTATGAAGTATCAGATTTCCGTTACCAAAAATCAGGCACCGAAGCAGCGTCCTGCCGATGAGAGCAAGCTCGGCTTCGGAAAGATCTTTACCGACCATATGTTTCTGATGAACTATTCCACCGAGAAGGGCTGGCACGATCCCCGTGTCGTACCTTACGGTCCCATTCCGCTCGAGCCCTCCGCTATGGTGTTCCACTATGCGCAGGAGCTGTTCGAGGGTATGAAGGCGTACAGACGCCCCGACGGAGAGATCCAGCTCTTCCGTCCCGACAAAAACATTGAGAGAATGAACAACACCTGCGACCGTCTCTGCGTGCCGAGACTCGATCCCCAGCTTGTTCTGGAGGCACTCGCAACGCTGATCGAGGTCGATAAGGAGTGGATCCCGCAGGCAAACGGCACCTCGCTCTACATTCGTCCCTTCATCATCGCAACCGATCCCTTCCTGGGCGTGCATCCTTCGCACACCTACATCTTCTCCATCATTCTTTCTCCCGTGGGCTCCTACTATGCAAACGGTATGAACCCCGTCAAGATCATGGTGGAGCGTGAGTACGTCCGTTGCGTCAAGGGCGGCACGGGTCAGGCAAAGGCGGGCGGAAACTATGCCGCATCGCTCATCGGTCAGAAGAAGGCAGAGGAGATGGGCTACGCGCAGGTCCTTTGGCTGGACGGCGTGGAGAGAAAATACATCGACGAGGTTGGCGCGATGAACGTGTTCTTCGTCATTGACGGAACGGTCATCACCCCCGAGCTGACCGACGGAAACATTCTGCCCGGCGTCACGCGCAGATCCTGCGTGGAGGTTCT
>JAFTJB010000072.1 GCA_017456625.1 Clostridia bacterium | reverse complement strand
TGCCATAGGTAATGTAACTGTTTGGAGCGGATGGGGTAGCGAAGCGGGTGAGAGGGCAATTCCAAAGGGAAACTAACTTTGGTGCCCATTTTGGGTGGTGGTACCAAAATGGTCGCGGCAGCAATGCTGACGGGCTGTAGACAAAACAAAAATGTCTGTATCCCGCACTAACGATGGGGGTACAGACTGACAAATCATATCTATGATCAAAAACTTTTTAAAGTTTTTGAGGGGGTTATAGGGGGAACCTTTTTCCTAAAAAGTTCCCCCTATAAAAAATTCCTTTAAAGTTTTTGAAAGGGGTGTGGGGAAAACTTTTCTCAAAAAGTTCCCCCTAATCATATTTAACATTATCCCCCTACAACCTGAAAATCACGGATAGAGAGAGCGGAGAGGGCATCGACGAGGGAGTCTTGGGAGGCACTGACGAGGATGCGGGTGTCGTACTGCTCGCGGTGGAAGGTGAGGAAGGTGAGGAGGGCGGCGGGATCGTCAACGGCAGCCGCGCGGAGGTCAACGGCGATAAAATCGCAGGCATCAAAGAGGCGGAGCAGGATGAGCCAGCCGTCGTTTGATTGGATGACCGAGAGGGGGACAGAGATTCCGACGGGATTGTCGAGTCCGTCACGCACCAAATCGAGATAGGAGAGAACGGAGGGGAGCGAGTCGAGGGTCAATTCCATTCCCGAGAGCAGGATCTCGTCGCCACCGTTGCGCTCAAATTCACGCAGGAGAGCGAGCTCCTCGAGAGAAACAGCGTCAAAAAGCGTTTCGGTCTCTTGCAGGAAGGCTTGCGGATGATAGACACCGCAGATCGCTTCGCTCGCTTGAGAGAGGGCCTCCATGGACGAGATCAGCTCAATGCCGTCAGTCTGCGCGATGCCGAGATGTGTCGCGACGGGAGAGGTGTAGAGGAGGGTGCCGTCGGGGGTGTTGAGCGTGACCGAGGCATGAGGCGAGGCGCTTGATGCAGCTTCCCCCAAGACAAAGGGGTAGGCGTTGCGGTCGGGCACGGCGGCACGGAGCGGCTCGGCGGGGGTGTTCTCGGCGGGCGGGTTGGTCAGCCTGTCGTAGGTCTCCTCGTCGAGAAAGAGCTTGAGGAGATTGCCGACGAGAAGAGAGACGGCAAGTGCCGCGCCGACACAGATGAGTATGATCACCCATGGCGGAAGCTTGCGACGGTGCGCGTTATGATAGTGGTGAGAACGTCGGAGAGGGGACACGTCGGGTTCCTCCTTTCAATCAATTTTTAGGAGATGGTGAGCCAATCGAGGCTTTTGCCGTAGTCGGTCCAGGTAAAGGTCACGTCGTCGCGGAAGGTCTCAACGATCTCCTCCGTGCGGGACCACTGATGCGAGGAGAGAAGCTCGGAGAGCTTTTGACCGAGCGTGATCAGCTCGGGATCCTCCATGCGGACAAAGACGTAGAAGCCCTCGTCGGTCTCGGTGACCGCGCTGACATCGCCTGCCTTTGCAAGCGGGAGAGCGGCGGACTCAAGGGCGGGATCGTAGACTCCCTTGACAAGATAATAAGGAGAGGTGTTGGAGGGGTCCTGATTGTAGACCGCGCTGCCGACCGCCTCGTTGACGGAGAGCGAGCCATCCATCAGCTCTCGCCGCGCTTGCTCGGCAATGGCGCGGTTTGCATCAATATCCTCGCCTGCATCGTTGCGGACGAAGATGTGCTGAACAAAGACACCGTTGCCCGCGAGGATCCAATCACGGAATGCAGTCGCCTCGCTGTCCGCAAAGAGCTCTCCGATCTCGGGGCGAGCCGCGAGGGTATCGATCAGAGCCTCCTCCATGAACGCGACGGCGTAGGAGAAGCGGATGAAGCTTTCGGACATATAGTATTGCTCGGACATCGCGTAGTAGCTTTCCTCGTCGCCCATTTTTTCGATCTCCGCTTCGAGGTACTCGTCCACTGCATCTTGGATCTCATCGCTGTCAATGGAGAGCGAGGGGAGATATTGCGCGCAGGCGAGGAGCACGGCGTAGTTGCCCTTGAGCTTTTCGGTGACGGTGCGCTCCAATTCCTCGCGGTAGAGAGCGGCACTCTCGGGGGTATCGAAGATGCTGTCGCCGTAGGTGCTTTTCATGATATCCTTTTGTGTCAGAACGAGATAGCGAAGCTCGCCGTAGAGGACCTCGTAGTCCCCGACGTGCGCGACGACCTCCTCGCCTTCATCGGAGCAGGAGGTGAAAATTCCCACAGAGAGCAGGAGGGCGAGGACGAGAGAGAGGAGCTTTTGAAATTTTTGCATGCTTTTTTATATCCTCCAAATCGGTTTTCATTCTTATTATACAGGATAGTTATGACTTTTTTATGAATTGTGAGAAAATATGCGCTGTTTTTTCAAAAAAAGTATTTTCATTTTGACTTTTTTGTGCTAAAATATATAATAAGGCGTATTTTGCCGTCTGCGCGGTGTGCCGCGCGAGCAATTTTCCCGAAAGGACGGTTCAAAAATGAAGGAAACGTACAAGATCCCACTTTCCAAGATCGTGGAGGAGGAGAATTTTGAGATCATTGTCAAGCCCGAGAATTACGATCGGATCGAGATCGGTACACCCGAGGTCAACCGACCGGGGCTGGCGCTGGCGGGCTTTTACGAGATGTTTGAGGAAAACCGCATCCAGCTCATGGGGCGCGCGGAGACCAGCTATCTTGCTTCTCTCTCCGAGAAGGAGCGCCGTGAAACGCTTGAGAAATTTGTGGATGCGATGCCCGTTGCCATTCTTTATACCACGGGGTTGGCTGTGGACGAGACGCTCGCCGCGCGCGCGACCGAGAAGGGCGTGCCCGTATTGCGCACGCAGGTCAAGACCATCGCGATCATGGCGAGCTTGATCAGTATGCTTAACACCGCGCTCGGCCCGCGCATTACGCGCCACGGCGGACTCGTTGAGGTCTACGGTGAGGGACTTCTGCTTTTGGGCGACAGCGGTGTCGGTAAGAGTGAGACCGCGATCGAGCTGGTCAAGAGAGGTCACCGTCTGATCGCGGACGACGCGGTGGAGATCAAGCGCGTATCCGACCGTACCTTGGTTGGCTCCGCGCCCGAGATGATCCGCCACTACGTAGAGCTGCGCGGTATCGGTATCGTAGACGTGCGAAGACTGTTCGGTATGGGATCGGTCAAGATGACCGAGCGCATCGATCTTGTCATTCAGCTTGAAAACTGGGTGGAGGGAAAGATGTACGACCGACTTGGCATGGACGAGGAGTTCATCGATATCCTCGGCATCCGTGTTCCGAGCATCACGGTTCCTGTCCGTCCCGGACGAAACCTTGCCATTATTCTTGAGATCGCTGCAATGAACAACCGCCAGAAGCGCATGGGCTACAACACGGCGGAGGAGTTCAACAAGCGGCTCATGCAGCAGCTCGAGGGCGGTATTTGAGTAAATTTGATTGAGGAGCCTGAAGAATGGAAAAAGTAAACGGTCGCCGTACGGCGGAGGCGGAGCTGCAAAGAAGCAGTGAGATCCGCAACGGAGAGTTCGTCCGCTATTACGGAAAAGCAAATGAGATCGTCATTCCCGATTCGGTCACGGTGATCGCGGAGGATGCCTTCCGTGGGAACCGCAAGCTTGTGCGCGTGGTGCTGGGGCGTAACGTCACAGTCATCGGTGCGGGCGCTTTCCGCGAATGCACCAATCTGCAAAGCGTGACGGTGCCGTCGGGGCTGCGCGAGATCGGAGACGAGGCGTTTTACGGCTGTGCGGCACTTTGTGAGATCAATCTGCCGAATACGATGGTCAAGCTGGGCGTGGGTGCGTTCCGCGCGTGCCGCTCACTGAAGAGGATCTATCTTGCCCCGAGCGTGGAAACGCTCTCGGAGTTCGCGTTCTGCGATTGCGAGTCGCTCGAGGAGGTCAAGCTTCCCGAGGGGATCTCGCGGATCCGCCGTGCCACCTTCCTCAACTGTCGCTCGCTTCGCGCGCTGGATATCCCTCCATCGGTACGAACGGTTGGAAAATACGCGTTCGCGAATTGCACCGCACTGGAGTCTCTTGAGATGCCGACGGAGCTTGCGTACATGGGAAGCGGCGTACTTACGGGGTGTGAGTCGTTGCGAGAGTTCACGGTGCCCGCGGGTGTACATTTTATCGGCGCATACTTCTTTGCGGGCTGTCGGTCTCTGGAGCGGGTAACGCTCTCGGATGAGATCAATTTTATCGGCAGAGAGGCGTTTTGCGGCTGTCGGTCGCTTTCCGCGATCGAATTGCCGAGCGCGCTTGAATACATTGGATACGCATCCTTCCTCGGATGTGAAGCTCTCACGAGTCTGACGGTCCCCGCGCACGTTTCGGAGATCGAGGGGAGGTCATTTGCCTGCTGCTACGCTTTAGAGCGTATCGAATTGCGATGCGAGGCATTGACCGTCATTGAGGACGAGACCTTCCGCGACTGTACGGCACTTGAGGCGATCGTTCTGCCCGATGCCATTACTGCGATCGGGGAGCGTGCCTTCTACCGTTGTACGGCTCTCGCGTCCGTGCATATTCCGCGGGATCTGATCTCGCTTGGTGACCGTGCGTTTGCGGATTGTGAGGCACTTGAGTCTGTCAGCCTTCCCATCGGCACGAGAAGAGTCGGTGACCGTGCGTTTGCGGGCTGTCGCGCGCTTTCTGCGGTGATCCTTCCCGATCACAAGATCAAGGTGGGGAATGCGGCGTTTGCAGATTGCGAGGCGCTTTCGGTTCTGGTGCTTTCGGACACCATGCGTCTGCTCCGCAAGAAGTGCGATTCCTGGCACGTTGCAAAGGAAGCAAACGTCATTTTGCACAGTGAATTGAAGCTTGCCTTGATGTTTGCCAAGCTTTCCAAGTCCGACACCGACGGGGAGCACAAAAAGGCGCTCCGCGCGGAGGCGCGTAGGTTGCTCGGACGGCTGAAAAAGCGTAATCAGCTCCATTCCACAGCCGAATTGAAGCAGAACATCACCGATGCGGTGCAGGCGATCGGGGAGCAGATCAATCCCACCGTCGAGGAGACGGCGGAGGAAGCGGCGAGAGACCGCGAGGAAGCATGATTTTTGAAGGAAAGGATACTGTTATGGAACGGGTATCAAAGCACAACTATTATTTGGACATCGCGCAGACCGTAGCCGAGCGCTCGACCTGTCTGCGTAAAAAATACGGAGCGATCATCGTCAAGAACGATACCATCATCTCCACGGGCTACAACGGCGCGCCGCGCGGGCGGAAGAATTGCTCGGATCTGCAATTTTGCATGAGAAACAAGCTCAACATCCCACGCGGAGAGAGATATGAGCTCTGCCGCTCGGTGCACGGCGAGGCGAACGCCATCATTGCGGCATCGCGAGATCAGATGCTGGGCGCCACGCTCTATATGTCCTGCATCAACGCCGAGACGGGCGAATTGGAGGCGGGAACCACCTCCTGCATGATGTGCAAGCGTATGGTCATCAACGCGGGCATCACCACGGTCGTCGTGCGCGACACCAAGGAGGATTTCCGCATCATCGACGTACAGAATTGGATCGATGACGACGATTCTCTGTCGGGCGTATTCGGTTATTGAGAGGGCTTGAGCCATGAGAAAAACGAAAGTGACGGCGGTGCTGTCGCTCCTTTTGGTGACCGTGCTGCTCCTTGCGGGTTGTGGCGATCCCGATCAGTTGGAGTATGACAACGATAACCGCCGATACGTGCGAGAGGGCGACGGAGCGGTCTTTTACCGCGCGTCTGCCAATTATCTCGCCGTGCGGATCCGCAAGGGAGACGAGGTCGGCTCGATCGGGCAGGTCGATGCGGATGAT
>JAFTJB010000071.1 GCA_017456625.1 Clostridia bacterium | reverse complement strand
TACCACGTTTATCTACGTTACTCACGACCAGGTCGAGGCTATGACCATGGCGTCGAGAATCGTCGTTATGAAGGACGGTCTCATTCAGCAGGTAGATACGCCTCAGAAGCTGTACGACGAGCCTTGCAATATGTTCGTTGCGGGCTTCCTTGGAACACCTCAGATGAACTTCCTCAACGGTACGCTTGAGAAGAGAGAGGACGGCGTCTACTTCATCTACGAGGGCAATCCTCTCCGTCTTCCCGACGAGAAGGGCAATGCTCCCGAGCTGCAGGAGTACATCGGCAAGGAGATCGTTGCAGGCCTTCGTCCCGAGGGTATCTATGACGATGAGCTTGGCATTCAGAAGTGCGAGGGTGCAGTCATCGAGGCATTCGTTGACGTATCCGAGCTTATGGGTGCGGAGATCAACCTCTACCTCAACGTTGGCGAAGAGGGCAAGCTGACCGCACGCGTTCCTTCTCGCTCCACCACCAGAGCAGGTGCTACCGTTCAGATCGGTCTTGAGACCGCAAGAATGCACCTCTTTGATAAGGACACCGAGCGCAGCATTCTCCACTAATTGAAAACTCAAAAGGCATCTGCAATTGCAGATGCCTTTTTTTATGTAGTTGTTGCGGGGAGCGCGATGAGCACGTCTCTGTTTTGCGAGGCGGTGGTATTGAGTCGGTCGTAATTGTCAGCACCGCTGACACGCACCTCCAAGCCAACGTGCGTATTGATGCCGCTTTTGGCGGGGATCACGTCGATGGATAGGATGATCGGCTTGATCTCGGTGTAAAAATCCTTGAGGTGCTCCATGCTTGTAAACTCCACGTAGCAGAGGCGTACGTCGCGCGGCTTGTTGCCAAATTCCATGTGTCCAAGGATCGAGAAGGCGGTGATGACTACCAAAAATGCGAGGATGGCGGTGAGATAAAAACCGATACCGATCGCAAGACCGATGCTGGCGGTCACCCAAAGTCCTGCGGCGGTCGTCAGCCCCGTGACCTGCTCGCGGTTGCGGATCATGATGGTGCCGACACCGAGAAATCCAATTCCCGAGACCACCTGCGCGCCGACACGGAGCGGATCGGTGTTAAATCCAAGCTCAAGAGCCGCGTAAAGTCCCACGAGAGTTGCAACCGCGGCGCCAAGACAGACGAGAATGTGCGTGCGGAGACCGGCCGCGCGACCGTGGTGCCCGCGCTCCCAGCCGATCACACCGCCAAGGATCGCGGAGAGCAGAATACGAAAGGCGATCGACCAGATGTTCCAACCGGTCAACAGCTCCCAAATGTCTTCAATTTCCATGCTCGACCCCCTCCGTTTCCTTTTTGTTGTAGTGGAGTCCAAGCTTGATAAACCAAACGACGATGACAACACTCATAATGCAGGTGAAGAGGTAGTTGGTCAGGCTGACGATCTCAATGAAGCGATACCAAATAAAGGAGTAGACGGTGTAGGCGATTGCGCAAAGCGTGAGCACCTTGAGATTGTAGGTTGCGAGCAGAGCAACGCTGATGAGCAGGATGACGAGTGACGCAAGCTCACCGAACTCTTCACCGAAATACAAATGGTCGCCCCAGAAGATGGAGAGAAGGAAAAAGATCATTCCAAACATCAGTAAGATCAGACCGATGATGATCCGCATGGAAGGGAGGCGGATCAGCGGTGTCGAGTTGGCAGGCGGCAAAGCTTCTGCGGGCTCCTCGGGGGTGCGATCAAAGACCAATTCATCCAGCGTGACCTCGAAGATCTCGCTCATTTTGATCAGCTTGTCAAGCTCGGGGACTGCCGAATTGTTTTCCCATTTGGAGATGGATTGGCGCGAAACCCCAAGCTCCTCGGCAAGTCGCGTTTGCGACAGATTGTTTTTTGTGCGATGCTTATAAATGTGTTCTCCGAGATTCATAAGCCCTCCTAAAACGTATTACGGAAAACCCCGTGTTGATAGAGTTTTCCGCTTTCTCTGGCACTATTATAACACCTTTTCGATGTAAAGTAAACCAACTGTGCTTTAATTTTTAGCAACCAAGAGTTGCAAATGGCAAAAAAACACCAACGGTATGAAAATTCCGTTGGCGTTTTGCTGTTTTATTCCAAAATATCAGTTGTAATGTAGTCCACGCCCATGGCGATCATCTCCGCGGCTTTTTCGGGTGTGTTGACCGTCCAGGTGTTGACCTCGAAGCCCTTGCTGTGGATTGCGTCTACCATCTCGCGCGTGAGGATACGGCAATCTACATCGATCGACATGGGATGATCTGCAAGCAGAGCGAAGCGCTCGGGCTTCATGTATAGGAATTGCTTGGGGTGATTTGGAAGGAGCTGTTCCAATCTTTTCATATTGGTGAGAGAGAAGGAAATGAACACCGTGCGGTCGAGCCAACCGAGCGCGTTGATCTCCTCAACGATCTCCGCGATATTGTATTCCTCCATGCGATTTTTTAATTCCAGAACCGCGTATTTATTGCCTGATTTGCAGATCTCGATGTATTCCTGCAAGGTGGGGAGACGCGCGTCGTCGCCCTCAAGCCCCAGCAGATGCAGATTGCGGAGTGTTTCAAAATCGGTCTTCTCCACAACGTAATGCTCGCCTGTAACGCGGTCGGTCTCGTCGTCGTGGATGAGGATGTATTTTCCGTCTGCCGTGACGTGAATATCGGTCTCAATTCCCCAATAGGAGCATTGTGCCGCATTGCGAAAGGCGGGAAGGGAATTTTCTACCCAACGCTTGCCTGCTCCTCTGTGTGCTACCATTTTGACACAGCCATGCTCGATTTTGATTGCTTCCATGATTTGATCTCCTTTGATAAAATTGATACATTCAGTATATCAAATATGCAAAAAGATGTCAAGAGAGGTGAGAAAAAAGACAAAACTGCACGGTCTATGCGAAAAAAACGCAAGATCGTGCAGTTCTGTATTCGTTACAGCTCCGTCTGTAAGCCGGGTTCTGTCTTAAACGGTCATCAATCTGCGCGTCACGTCACCGTAACGCTTCGGGGAGCGCGTCCCCGTGCCACCTCAGGGCATATGTCGGACCGACGCCCAATGGGGTGTTGCTTCGGATAGGGTTTACAGCGGACGTATGTTACCATACGAACGGGTGAGCTCTTACCTCGCCTTTCCATCCTTACCGCATGCGCGGCGGTTTATTTCTGTTGCACTTTCCCGGCGGTTACCCGCGGCTGACGTTATCAGCTATCCTGTCCTATGAAGCCCGGACTTTCCTCACGGTAATACCTTTCGGCACCATACCGCGCGACCGTTCGGCGGAGCTGTCTCAATATTATACCGCAAAAAGGGGCGCTTGTCAAGTGGCGTTTTTCTCAAAAGCACAAACAAAATACAATTTTAGCCCTCTTTTGTGAGGAGTCTCTTGGTCTGCGGGACCTTGAGCAGCAGGATCGCCACCACGATGCAGATGACCGTTTCGGGGAGCATATAGGAACCGTTGTAGAGCAGAGAATAGAGGACGGGGCGGTTGACAAAGGTCTCGCCAAATGCCACGAACTGCTCCAGGTTTGCCCAAAGGATGATGCCCGCGAGGAAGTGGATGAGGAAGCGTGCCACACACACCATCGTGACTCCGAGGATATTGCCGAGTACGCCCTTTTTGGAGAATACGCCCGCAAGCCCGAGAACGGTGAACGCGAGAATATAATCCAGGAAGAGAGAGGCGATGAGCATCCCGGGGGTCAGTCCCCAACCGAAAACGCCTCCCTGCAAAATTTGAAACCAGGAATAGCAAAACGCGGTGCCGAGTCCCCATTTGGGACCGTATTTAATGGCAACGAAGCAGATGGGAAGCATGGAAGCGGGGGTGATGGAGCCGCCGAAGGGAAGATTGCCGAACTGAATGTAGCTCAAAATAACAGACAGTGCGAGCATGATCGCGCATTCACACAGCGCGCGTGTTCTTGTTTGTTTCATGTTGAAACCTCCGAAATAAAAAATTTGACCGCACGAAATCTCCCGTGCGGTCAATTTATTCGGAAAGTTCCGGACCTTCCCAACAATCAATCTCCCTACGCCGGTATTATCCGTATCAGGTTAAAGGGTTCGGCGTTTGCCGTCTCAGCCTCCGTCTGGCGGAAGCACCCCCGATTTTATGCGGTTTTTGTCGTACCTCTTGGGTACGTGAGAAATTATAATCCAAATTTTCCCGTTTGTCAAGTGTTTTTTCAAAAATCAGTAAAAATAATTGATCTTGATCTCCTGCATGCTCGGGACAGTGGCATAGACCTCCTGATCCACAACGACCGAGGAGAGGTAGGGCGCACAGAGCTCAGAGAAAAGCTTGTTGGTCACGAGTTCGGCAAAATTTGCAAACCAGCCCTCCTTGTTGGCTTCCAGATCATATGCCTTTTCGGTGAAATCGTACTTTTTGATAATAAAGTAGC
>JAFTJB010000005.1 GCA_017456625.1 Clostridia bacterium | reverse complement strand
TTCTTTTTACCCTCTTTCTGCTTTTCGAGCAGCTTCTTCTTACGGGTAATATCACCGCCGTAGCACTTGGCAAGGACGTCCTTGCGCATTGCCTTGACGGTCTCACGCGCGATGATCTTGGAGCCGATGGCAGCCTGGATCGGGACCTCGAAGAGCTGGCGCGGGATGTTGTCCTTGAGCTTTTCCGCAATGCGGCGCGCGCGGGCGTATGCCTTCTCCTCATGCACGATAAAGGAGAGCGCGTCGACCTGTTCGCCGTTGAGCAGAAAATCGAGCTTGACGAGCTTGCTTGCCTCGTAGCCCTTCAATTCGTAGTCAAGCGAGGCGTATCCGCGAGAGCGGCTCTTGAGCGCATCGAAGAAATCGTAGATGATCTCGTTGAGCGGCAGATCGTAGTGCAACTCAACACGGGTGGGATCGAGATATTTCATATCAAGGAAGACACCGCGGCGATTTTGGCAAAGCTCCATCAATCCGCCCACGTAATCGACGGGCGTGATGATGTTCGCCTTGACCATCGGCTCGTACGCAACCTCGATGGAGTCGGTGGCAGGGTAGTTGGAGGGGTTGTCGATGCGTACCTTCTCTCCGCTCTTGAGCGCGATCTCATAGATAACGCTGGGGGCGGTGGTGATGAGGTCGAGATTGAACTCGCGTTCCAGTCGTTCCTCAATGATCTCCATGTGGAGAAGTCCCAAAAATCCGCAACGGAAGCCGAAGCCGAGCGCGATGGAGGTCTCGGGCTCAAAAATGAGCGCGGCATCGTTGAGCTGGAGCTTTTCAAGGGCATCACGCAGATCTCCGTAGCGCGCGCCGTCTGCGGGATAGATACCTGCGTAGACCATGGGGTTGACCGACTTGAAGCCGGGGAGCGGCGTTTTGGTGGGGTTGGATGCGAGCGTGACGGTGTCACCCACACGCGTGTCGCCGATGTTTTTGATGGAGGCGGTGATATATCCGACCTCGCCCGCACGCAGGCAGTCGCACTTTTTCAGTCCAAAGGGCTCCATCGTGCCGACGTCTACAACGTCAAAGGTCGCGCCCGTGCTCATGAGCTGGATCTTGTCTCCGCTTCTGACCTCTCCGTCCATGATGCGGACGTTGACCACGACACCGAGATAGCTATCGTAGTAGGAGTCGAAGATAAGCGCCTTGAGCGGCGCGTTTTCGTCGCCCTCGGGAGCGGGGATTTGCGCGACGACGGCTTCCAGCACGTCGTGAATATTCAGTCCCGTTTTCGCGGAGACGGCGGGGCAGTCCTCGGCGAGAATACCGATGACGTCCTCGATCTCCGTGCGGCACTTGTCCACGTCGGCAGAGGGAAGATCGATCTTATTGATGACGGGAATGATCTCGAGATTGGCATCTACCGCGAGGTAGGCGTTTGCAAGTGTTTGCGCCTCGATTCCCTGTGTCGCGTCCACGACGAGAAGCGCTCCGTCACACGCGTTGAGAGAGCGGGAGACCTCGTAGTTGAAGTCGACGTGACCGGGAGTGTCGATGAGATTGAAGACGTATTCCTCGCCGTTGTCAGCAGTATAATTCAATTTGACTGCGCGCGCCTTGATGGTGATGCCGCGCTCGCGCTCGAGGTCCATATTATCGAGGATCTGCTCCTCCATGTCACGCGTTGCGACCGTCTGTGTCGATTCAAGAATACGATCGGCGAGAGTGGACTTGCCATGGTCGATGTGCGCGATGATGGAGAAGTTGCGGATGTGATTTTGACGTTCGGATTTTTGCACGCTTGTAACCGTACCTTTCCTTATAGCTTATTCCACATTATTATATAATATTTTTGTACTTCTTTCAAGAGATTTACAATATTTTTCCGTGAAGTTCAAAAAATATCCGTTTTGATAGCAATATTTGTCTCGAAAAACTCAAAAAGTGTCTTGAAAAAAGATAGAAAAAGACTTATACTGTAGTTGTCGGACAATGTCTGTATCATTTTTGAAAGGACGGAGAAGGAATTATGGAAAAAATGAGAGTAGCGATCGTCGGATACGGCGGAATGGGTGGATGGCACGCAAAGCACCTTTTGGCAAGTGACGTTGCAGAGCTTGCGGGTATCTGGGATATCAAGCCCTCACAGCGCGAAAAGGCGATCAGCCTCAATATTCACGTATACGAGTCCTATGAGGATCTGCTCGCAGACAAGACGGTTGAGCTCGTAACAGTTGCAACGCCCAATGACGTGCATGAGGAGCTTGCTATCCAGGCGCTCAACGCGGGCAAAAACGTCATTTGCGAAAAGCCCGTTACCATGACGGTAGAGTCGCTTGACCGCATGATCGCGGCTGCAGAGCGCAACGGTGTTCGCTTTACCACCCACCAGAATCGCCGTTGGGACGTGGACTACCTTGCAATGAAGAAGGTCCACGATTCGGGTGAGATCGGTAAGGTCATCAACATTGAGTCCCGCGTGCACGGAAGCCGCGGAATTCCCGGCGACTGGAGACAGGAAAAGAAATACGGCGGCGGAATGCTCTACGACTGGGGTATTCACCTCATCGACCAGATGCTTATGATCTTCGGATTTGATCAGGTCGACAGCGTTTACTGCATCGCGGATTATCTCACCAACAAGGAGGTCGACGACGGCTTCCGTCTTGATATCAACTTCAAGAACGGCGCGCGCGCGACCGTTGAGATCGGTACCACCAACTTCATTGCAATGCCTCGCTTCTATCTGCGTGCCGAGAACGGTACCGCAATGATCGCGGATTGGAAGGATGAGACGAAGGTGGTCAAGTGTACCAAGCAGTATGAGGGCAACGTCATTCCCGTTCAGACCGCAGCAGGTCTTACCAAGACCATGGCGCCCAGAAACGAGATCACGACCGAGACCTATACGATCCCGTGTCCTGCATCCGACGTACATGATTACTATCGTCATTATATCAATGCCATCCGCACGGGCACCGAGCAGGACGTGACCTACGAGCAGATGCGCACCGATCTTCGCGTTATCCTCGCCGCGTTTGAGTCCATTGAGACCGGCACGATCGTGAAGCTTTGATGTGATATTTGGATACCTTTATCCAAGAGCAGGGAGACCGTTTGAAACGGTCTCCCTTGCTTTTTGCTTGATTTCCAAAAAATATTTAACATCCTTAAAAAACGGTCTTAAATTTTTTGAATTTTCTGTGAAACGGTAGAAAAAGCGCGCGAAATGTGGTAAAATAGCAGAAGAATGAAAAGCATTTTATGGGAGTGTAAAATGATTGATCAGAAAGCTGAAAAATTACAATTTGAGCCTGTGTCCTTGTCGGATAGCGCGTGGTACCCCTCTCTTTTGTGGGAGAGCGGTGCGCGCGGGTGTGAATATTCCTTTGTCAACCTCTTTTTGTGGGGCGATCAGAGAGTGACGCGCATGAGCGGTCATGCGGTTCTGTTTTCGCGCTTTGGGGAGCGGTATATCTATCCTTATCCAATCGGAAAGGGAGACAAAAGGGAGATTTTAGAGTCGATTTTCGAGGATGCCTCGGCGCGTGACATCACCTGGCGCCTCTCGGGGCTTTTGCCGCACGAAAAGGAGGAATTGGAGCGACTTTTTCCCAATCGGTTTGATTTCGTTGCCAATGAGGGCTCCTTCGATTACGTTTATGATATCAACGATCTTGCCGATCTTCCCGGACGGCGGTACCATGGCAAGCGCAACCATTGCAAGCAGTTTGAGACGGCGTATCCGCGTGCCGAGGTCGTGCCGATCACCGAGAAAAACCTGGATGCGGCACGTCGGATGTCCCATGCGTGGTATGCGTTGCGAGAGGACGGAGAGACGGATTTTGAGATGGAGAAGCGCGCCATTGCGCGTGCGTTCGACCATTATACTGAGTTGGGGCTTGAGGGCTTGATGCTGGTGTCCGACGGCGAGGTGCTGGCGCTGACGATGGGAAATCGCATGACAAAAGAGGTCTTTGACGTCAATTTTGAAAAGGCGATGCCGCACGCGACGGGAGCGTATGCAGCGATCAATCGCGCGTTCGCGAGATATATCCGAGAGAAATATCCGAAGGTCAGATTTCTCGACCGCGAGGAGGATATGGGACTCGAGGGGCTTCGCCGCGCAAAAATGAGCTATCATCCGCACCATCGCGTGGAGAAATACCGCGCGACGGTCAAGGTGGACAAATGACGGCGCGCCGTCCGCAGGTGGCGGACATCCCCGCGCTGACCGCGCTTTGGCGCGAGGCGTTTGGAGATACGGAGTCGTTCGTGAAGGGCTTTTTTGCAACCGCCTTTTCCTCCGCGCGCGCGATGTGCCTTTGCGACGGAGAGGAGATCGGAGCGGCGCTGTATTGGCTTGACTGTGAGAGGGCGGACGGTGGGCGCGTGGCATATATCTACGCAGTCGCGACGGCAAAAGATCATCGCGGGCGCGGGCTCTGCCGCATTTTGATGCAAAAGACCCACAAGACACTTCGTGCGGCAGGGTACGCCGGCGCGATCTTGGTACCTGGGGATTCCTCTCTTTTCTCCATGTATGAAAAAATGGGCTACCGCACCTGTACGTACGTCAAGAATGTGAGTGCATTGGCGGGGGGCTCTTGCGTGATCGGGGAGATCGAAAAAAACGAGTATGCGATGCTTCGCCGCACGTATCTGCCGCAGGGCGGGCTTTTGCAGGAGCGCGAGAATATGGATTTTCTTGCTCTGCAAATGCGCTTTTACAAGGGCGACGGCTTTATTTTCGCCGCGGAGAGGCATGATGACAGGCTGATCTGTAAGGAAGCGCTGGGAACACTGCCTCCCTTGCAGGAGATCGTAGGGGTGATGGATTGCAGAGTGGGGAGCTTTACGCTTATGGGAGACGAGAAGGATCGCCCGTTTGCCATGTATCATTCCTTGGACGGTGTGAGCGAGCCGCCACGCTATCTCGGTTTTGCGTTTGATTGAATTGGAGGTGCTATCATGAGCGAAACAAAAAAGAAAAAAAGATCCCTCTCGGGGATCGTCTGGAACATTCTGATCGTTGCGATCGGAGCGGGATGCGGATTTTTGGTAGCGGCGTTCGCAGATCTTTCTTTTCTTGACGGACTTTCCACGCGTATGCGCTTTTTGAGCTATATTTTGATCATTTGTCTGATCGGTGTTGCCTACTTTTTGCAGGTGATCTTGCATGAGCTGGGACATATGGTGCTTGGACTGGTGAGCGGATACCGCTTCTCCTCCTTCCGAATCGGACGGACGATGCTGATCAAAAAGGACGGAAAAATGCAATGGAAGCGCTTCTCCTTGGCGGGGACGGGTGGACAGTGCCTCATGATCCCGCCCGATTGGGAAGGGAAAAGACCGAAAACGGTTATGTTTCTGCTTGGCGGCTGTCTCTTTAACCTTGTTTTCGGCGCGCTCTTCCTTTGTCTTGCCTACATCTTTTATGACGTGTTCTGGGCGATGCTCTTTTTTGGAGCCTGCGGAGTGATCGGTGTGCTTTCCTTTCTGCTCAACGGCATTCCGCTTCGTACCGATCTCATTGTCAACGACGGATATAACGCGCTTGCAATGCGGCGTGATCCCGAAACAGCGCGGGAGCTTTGTATTCATCTTGTTATGAATGCCAAGAGTGTGGAGGGAGTAAGACTGTGCGAGATGCCCGCGGAGTGGTTTGCGGAGCCGACCGAGGCACAAATGAAAAACGCGGTGTTTGCCGAGCGTGCTGTCTTTGCCTGCAACCGACTTATGGACGAACGCAGATTTGAGGATGCGGCGGTGCGTATCCGCTCGTTGCTCGATTCGGATGCTGCCGTTGTCGGTGTTCACCGAAAGCTGCTTCTCTGTGATCTGCTCTTCTGCGAGCTGGTCGGTGCGCGCCGCGCGGAGGTGCTGGGCGAGCTTTATACACGCGAGCAGTATAATTTTATGCGATTGATGAAGGAATACCCTGCGGTCATCCGCACCGAGTATGCCTATGCCGTGCTTTATCAGCATGACGGAAGCAAGGCGAGAATGCTCCTCGACGCGTTTGAAAAGTGTGCCAAGACCTACCCGAACGAGGGGGACATTCTGACCGAGCGTGAGATCATCAAGCAGGTCAAGGCGGTCAAGGAGCGCGAGGCGGAGAACGAGGAATAAGGAAAAGAGAAGCTCCCACGGCACACCTGCGATAAAGCAGGTGCCCGTGGGAGCTTCTCTTGTTTTGATCAAAGCTGTGGGACCTCGTAGTTTTCGCCTGCGGCGTGCGTCCTTGCATCGGGAGCTTGCGGCTGTACACCGACGATCGACTCGAAAAGTGCTTTGCTTTCTGTGGGATCAAAGGTACGATAGTGGACGTGCAGAATATCCCCCGGATGGAGTGCACCGTCATTACGGTCGGTGAATTCCGGATTTTTGGTGACCGAGAGAACGGTGCAGGTGGGCGGCCAAAGAATGTCACGGATCTCCTTGCCGACCGCGAACGCGCGGGGCATAACGGTGATGCGTGCGTTGACCACGGTGGCTTTTTTGCCACGGTTTTGCGTTTCCTCCTTGCCCTCGATAATGGTTTCGACAAAGGAGGGAATGCCAACGGTCTCAATGGTCGTGTAGGCAAAGCTGACGGAAAGGATGATGGGGAGGAGGTTGGCGGTGCCGCCGAGCAGCTCAAAGGAGAAGGCGATCGCCATGAGGGGTGTGCGCGAGAAGGCGGCAAGAAAGGATGCCATACCTACCGTTACGATCAGGAGATAGTGTGCGGAGGGGAGGAGCCCCAGCTTGATCAGTATCTCCGCCGCGATCGAGCCGATCAGCGCGCCGAATGCAAGCGAGGGGATAAAGAGACCGCCCGTGATGCCTGCGTTGGTTGAGACGATCAGAAGGATCGCACGAACGGCAAGGATGAGAATGGAAAGATACCAGATGCCATGCTCTTCAAGCAGGAGATCAATGAGGGAGTGGCCGGTTCCAATGAGCTTGGAGGAGGCAAATCCGATGAGCGCTGTCAGGGCAAAGATCACGGGGATCTTAAAAAAGATGGAGAGACGGATGCGCTCGATCCCTGCTTTGAGGGAACGGTAGAGCCACGCGAGAGCGGCACCGATCAAGCCCGCTATAATGCCCACCGCGAGAGGTACCCACAAATAGCGTAGGGGCATTTCGAAAACGTGGTTGGAAAGATCGAACAGCCCGGGGGCAATGTCGGCAAGCTCACACAGGTGCTTGGATATCGCATAGCCCGAGAAAACAGCGGTTGCTGCCGTCATAAAGATCATGGGAGAGAAGCGGCGGTGCGCCTCCTCAAAGGCAAAGAGAATGCCCGTAAGAGGTGCGCCCGTGGCACAGGCAAAGCCCGCGCAGGCGCCACCCGTCATAATGTAGCGATCCCATGCGAGATTGTTTTTTGCGAGCGTTCGGACTGTTCCGCGACCGAGTAACGTACCCATTTGTACGCTCGGGCCCTCGGTGCCGAGCGGAATTCCTCCGAAATAGGTCATGATTGCGGATATAAAGGTGGCAATGAGGCTGCGAAGCCAGCGGAAGGTGATCAATCCGCGCAGAATGGCGATCGACGTAGGAATTCCACCGCCGCGGCAGGAGGGCTCCCAGCGAAGGATCACAGCGGCAAAAAGACCGATGAGCGCCGCACCGATGCAGAGCAAGGGAAGATACGCTGGATTTGCCCGTACAAGTGCGTAGAGCTCGTCCGAGAGTTCTATGACCGCGTTTGCGGCGATTTTAAACAGAAAGATTACAGCTCCCGTTACAATTCCCGCTACCGCAGAAAGTCCGAGGCAGGGGAGGATCAGCTTTTTGATATAATTGGATCGATTACCCTTCATGATAGATCTCCGATTGCTTGTTTAATCATGTCCAGAACGAAATTCGCGGCGGCAAGACGTATCTCCTCACGCGAGGACGCCTCGGGGAGGGAGAGACGGTAGGTCTCGCCTCCGTTTTTGGTCGCAAGCCCGATATAGACGGTGCCGACGGGATCGGCCACGGTGCCGCCGCCGGGACCCGCGTAGCCCGTGGTGGAATAGGCGACGTCGCTTCCAAACGCGCGACGGGCACCCTCTGCCATTGCTTTTGCACATTCATGACTGACCTCGGTGTACGTGTCAATGATGCTTGCGGGAACGCCCAAGAGCTTCATTTTGATCTCATTGGTGTAGGTGACACACGCGCCGCAAAAAACGGCGGAGGAGCCGGGAATATCGGTTAAAAGCTTGGCAATCAGTCCTCCCGTGCAGGATTCCGCACCCGCGACGGAGAGATTTGCGTCCGTGCCGAGTTTGACGATTTGTTCCGATAATTGATTCATGATAGGCTCCTTTCGAAAAGAAGTTTTCCAAAAAACTTGAATTTGTGTGTAAATTGATTTATAATGATAAAAAACACCGACGAGAGGAGGAGAGGCGCATGAGCACAAACTGTGATCAATGTCCGCGCGCATGCGGTGCAGACCGTGAGCGGACGGTCGGATATTGCGGTGTTCCTTGGGAATTTCACGTTGCGCGTGCCGCGCTCCATCCTTGGGAGGAGCCGCAGATCAGCGGTACGCGAGGCTCGGGAACGGTCTTTTTTTGCGGCTGTAATCTGCGGTGCGTGTACTGCCAAAACCGTGCGGTCAGCCGTGCCGAGCTTGGGAGGCGGCTGGATGCGGAGCAATTGCTCGACGTCATGCTCCGTCTCGAGGCGGCGGGGGCGCACAATATCAATCTCGTCACGCCAACGCAATACGCACAGCAGCTCGTCCCCGTTTTAGAGCGCGCCAAGCAGTGCTTGCATATTCCGATCGTCTATAATTGCGGCGGCTACGAGGGCGTGGATGCTCTGCGCTGCCTGGAGGGCTTGGTGGATATCTACCTGCCCGACTTTAAATACGTCAGCACGGAGCTGTCCGCACGCTACTCGGGCGCACAGGATTATTGTGAGGTCGCAACAAGGGCGCTTGCCGAGATGCTCCGACAAACGGGTGCGCCCATCATTGGCGCGGACGGCATCATGACGCGCGGTGTGATCGTGCGGCATCTGGTTTTGCCGTCGGCACGAAAGGATTCGGTCGCGGTGCTTCGGCATCTTGCAGAGCGGTTTGGGACAGATGCGTTTCTCCTTTCGCTGATGAGCCAATACACTCCCGCGTTTGCAGTTGATACGCCGTACCGAGAGCTACACCGCCGCGTGACTACGTTTGAGTATGAGAGCGTTGCGAATGAGGCGATCGGTCTCGGCTTTTCGGGTAACCTGCAGGCTCGCACGTCCGCGAATGCGGAATATACGCCCGATTTTCGCGAGGAAAGCTTTTTGCCTTAATAATATCCTATATTATACAATATCGTCACAAAAATGTCAATGACTTTTGCTTGAAAAAAGGGGGTGTCAGCTTGACTTTCCATTCGGATGAAATGAAATCTCGGATCGATGCGATGTGGGTATTTGTCCGTGATCGCCTCTTTTTCGAAGGAACGGGACTGATCTACGACCACGTCCTGGACGCGCTTGATTATTTCCCGACTGCCGAGGAGGTGTGCTCGGTCTATCCCAATCCCTGCGGATATGGGACGGGCATGGAGGACTCGATGATCAACGGGGGCTCCATGCTGCTTGCCTGCATCGGCAGATACCAAACCGAGGGAGATGCGGAGGCATTGGATATGGCGCATCGGTTGGTGCGTGGGATCCTCGATTGTCAGGCAACGGCGCGCTCGCACGGATTTTTGCCGCGGAGCGTGATCCCCACCGACGGAAAAAGCCATTATATCGATTCCTCACGCGATCAGTATACGCTATGCGTGTTCGGGGCGTACCGATTTTTGGCTTCGGGGCTTGCCACCGAGGAGGAGCGGCGACGCATTGCGAGCATGCTCGTCTCCTTTGCCGAGCGCGCGGAGCAAAACGTCACGCCCGAGAATGGGTTTGATCTGCTTCGCGAGGACGGCATGCCGACACTTTGCACCGTGATGTGGGGAGACGGACTCGGAAATCATGAGTTTCTGCGCTTGCCCATGATCTATCTTGCCGCATGGTATGCAAGCGACGATGCACATTGGCTAAAGCTCTACCGTACCTATCGCGAGGAGGCGATCGAACGGTCACTCCCCATGACGGGGCGATATTGGCATCTTTACACGCTCCAGCAGATGCAGATGTCCGTGCGACTTTGCTACGATCTCGATCCCGATGAGGGGATGCGCGAACGGTATGGAGAAATTCTTTGCGCGGTTGCCGATCACATTGAGCATTTGATTCCGCAGACACGGCGGCAATTGCACGAAAGAGAGGATTACAACGCGCACTTCCGCTCGATCCATGAGACCGAGATGGCAGAGCGAGGTGGGCATGTTGCAGGAGGCTATCCCAATCTCGCGCCCGTGCGCGCGGAGGCAAATTCTTTCTTCGTTCTACAGGATGCGGTGGATACGCTCAACGTCCTCAATCTTTGCCCCGATCGAGTACCGAGCGAGGATGCGATCAGGCTCTATTGCGAGGCAACGGAAAAGATCGATCTTGCCCTACACGTTACCTCTGTCCCCGTGCAAATATTGGAGGGCTATTACGGCGGATAGAAAAAAGGAGCACGAACATTTTCGTTCGTGCTCCTTTTTTCTTTACTTTTTCAAAACTGCAAAGCCGAAGGCAGGGAGAGTATGCGTACCCGTAACGGCGTTGCCGCTTAACAGATCGGTGAGCGGCTCGTGCACGGTGTAGGTCTGCTCCGTTTCGGAGCAGTTGAGGACGAAATAATATTCCTCTCCGTCTCCCTCGCGGCAGACCACACGGACAAATTCATCACCCGTGACAGCGCTCGGTGCGGAAATGTTCAAGTCTCCAAAGAGATCACTCGTAAAATCGTCGGCAAAGCTTTGGTCGGGGCAGAACGCGACGTGGTAAGCCACGCCCTTGCCGTAGACGTTCTTGGACACCGCGGATGCACCGCGGAAGAAGTCGCTCTCGTATTCGCCCAGCTTTTCTGCACCCTCGAGGACGGTGATATCGGCGTTTGCCGTTACGGGGTAAGATTTTTTGCCGTAGAGGACACTGTTTTTGATCGCGCAGTTGGATGTGGAGTAGTCGCTTGTTTCATCTACGCGCAGACCGAACACCTCTCGCAAGCCGCATGCGGGCATACCGCCGAGATAGGCGAGATCGTTTTCGTTGACCATTGCCGTCATGTGGAAGGTGACGAGCGTGCCGCCGTTTTTGACGTAGGTCTTGATCTTATTTGCGAGTGCCTCGGTCATGATATAGGGCGAGGGCATAAAGACGACCTTGTATTTTTCAAAGGCTTCCTCATAGCCGATGACGTCGGCAGGGATGTTTTGCTTCCAGCAGGCAGAGAAAAGTGCATTGATCGTTTCCATGTAACCGTTCTGCTTGCCGCTTCTTCCGCCGAGTCCCTCCCAATGGTTGATATAGCTGTTCAATGCCCAAAGCGTTTCATAGTCGTGCGTGATGGCAACCTTGGCATCGATCCCCGTGCCGATGACGCCGTCCATTTTTTTCAGCATCGCGCCTACCTGCTTGACCGCCCGGAACACACGGTGCTCGCTTGTGCCGAGATGGTCGACGATCGCACCGTGGTATTTTTCTCCGCCGCCGCGCCCCTTTCTCCATTGGAAATAGAGCACACTTTCCGCGCCGTTTGCCACGAATAGCATTGCCTCAAAGAGCTGTGCCTCGGTGGACTTGTTGGGGCGGAAGCTGTTTTGCCATGCGTTGATGCCGGGAGCGCTTTCCATGAGGATGTAGGGCTTGCCGCCCTTCATGTTGCGGCAGAAGGAGGAGATCTGCGCCCATGTTGCGCATTGGTCCGATATGGTTCTGGTTGAGGAGAACCATGAGGGATAGGAATCGTCGGAATAAAAATCGAGATGCTTTGCCATCTTGCGGTGGTCATAGCGGTCGAAGCGTCCCATGCAGTTGGTGGTGATGGGGCGGGAGGAATATTTGCGGATCGCATCCGATTCCAGCTTGACGAAATCTACAACCGAGTCGGATACGAAGCGTCTCCAATCGAGAGAAAGCCCGGTGATAGAGGTCTCTCCGATCTGCGCGTTGGGAGGATCGATCTGATCAAAGCTCTGGTAGCGATGACTCCAGAAGGGCGTCCACCATTCATGGTTGAGGAGGTCGAGATCGTTGTTGTATTTTTTTCGTACCCATTCGCGGAACTGTCTGCGGCATTCGGGGCAATAGCAATCGTGCGCGCGGTATTCGTTGTTGAGATGCCAGCCGATGACAGCGGGATGGTTGCCGTATCGCTCTGCAAGTTTTTCGTCAATGATGCGCGCTTTTTCCTTGAAAATGGGGTTGCGCAGGCATTGAAACACACGGGAGTGATACTCGTGACGGATCCCGAGGTTGTTTGTGAGCATGATCTCGGGATATTTTTCGTTCATCCAACGGGGATGCGATGCGGTTGGCGTTGCCAGAATGACTCTGCCGCCGTTTTTGTAAATGGTGTCCAGACGCTCGTCATAAAGCGAAAAATCAAACACACCCTCCTCGGGCTCCAGCGTATCCCACGCGAAGATGCCCATGGTGAATTCGTTGCAGTTGCCCTCCTTCATCAGCTCAATATCGCGGTCGAGAATGCCCTCCTCGGTGACCCATTGCTCGGGGTTGTAGTCGCCACCGATCAGAAAATGCGGAAAATCTTTGGAAAGAGGCGGAAATTTTTTCATTTTATTCTCCTTTTTTTGAAAAAATGTGTTATACTGATTATAACTATATCACACTTTTTGTATAAACGAAATGGAATATATTCCGTTTTGATTGGAAAATATTCCAAGGAGAGCGCTATATGAAGATTCATATTTTTGAAGAAGGCTTCATTCCGTTGCCGATCTGTTTTACCACCTGCTCCGCCTACCACAGGCAGGAGAACGTTTCTCGTCCCACGGGGCTGAACGTCGATCAGCTTCTGTTCGTTCTGGAGGGCGAGGGCGTTTTGCGGCACGGAAAGGAGGAATATCCTTTGCGCCGCGGGTGTGCCTTTTACGTTGCGCCGCATGAGTCGCATGCGTACGAGGGGAGAGGCGATTTGGTGACGGCGTGGATTACTTGGAACGGCTCGGGTACGGATGCGATCCGACCGTATATCGGAAGTGACTCCTTTGTGTTTGATGCGGATGTCGATGTAAAAAAATACGCCGCCGAGCTTACGCGGCTGGAGCAGGAATATACGCAAAGCAAGCGCGAGGGCTTGATGTCTGCGATGGTCTACTCGCTTGTGATGTCCTTTTTTGAGGATCGAAGAGAGAAGACGCTCTCCGATATGGACCGCGTGCTGCGCTATATGGAGGCGCACTTTGACCGCAAGGTCACGCTTGGTGAGCTTGCCGCCCTTTGCCATCGCTCTCGCTCCGGCTTTTGCAAGCGATTTAAAGAGGTCTTTGGTATGACGGCGTTTGAAAAGCTGGTGGAGATCCGTCTTTATAACGCCGATGCGATGCTGCGCACAAACACGGCGGATAAGATCTCGCATATCGCCGCGATCTGCGGCTTTGAGGACGTTTCGTATTTTTGCAAGGCATACAAGAAAAAATTCGGAGCCACCCCAACGGAGCGCCGCTCTGTTTGAGCGATGGCGTAAGGGTGGCTGCACAGGATTTTATTTCTTTTTCTTGCGGTAGTCGGACGGGGCAACGCCAAAACGGTCCTTGAAGGCACGGCTGAAGGCGTAGATCGAGGAGTAGCGAAGGAGATCTGCGATCTCGCTGAGCTTGAGGTCATCCTCGTTGAGCAGGAGCTGTGCCGAACGGAGACGGCGATTTTGATAGTAGCTCTGAATGGTCTCGCCCGTCACGGTCTTGAAAAGATCCGAGAGGTAGCTGTAATTGTATCGCATGGAATCCGCGAGCTCAAACAGCCCCTCCATGGTGTAGATGTGCGTATCGATGTAATGCATGACCTGATAGCAGATCGCCTCGGGTGTTGTGACAGGATGCTTTTTTTCGTTCGCGTCGCTATGATAATTGCGGATCAGATAATAGATGATCTGGTGGAATACCGCATCCAGAATGTCGTTGGAGAATTCACGGGGATGGCTGATCTCCGCGATCGCGTTTTCCAACAGATGGCTGATGCACTCGTCACGGGTGACGCGCCGTTCTCCCGATTGGCAATCGCGCATGATCTCTTCAAGGATCTCAAGAATGCGGCTGTCGCTTGTGTAAAAGGCTAAAAAGTCGTACTTGAGCGGATCCTTATGATCCGAGATGATATTATGGAAGTCTCCGGGATAGGAAAGATGGATGTCTCCGCGTGAAACGGCGATCTCGTCGTCTCCCGTAATGACGGTTCCCGCGCCGCCTGTGACAACGGTGAGCTCAAACCAATTCTGGTGTGTGTGCAGTCCCACGACCGTGCGTGGGGTGCAGTGCAGTCTGCCGATCTGAATAAGCGAAATGTTTCCAAACGTTTTTGGGGAATCGACGTATCGTTTGTCCAAATGGTATTTTTTCTCATTCGGGGTAACCAGTATCTCGTTTCCCATCTGTCTTACCTCCTTTCCAAATCTGCCCTCATTATAACCGATAAAAATGGAATTGTCAAGAAAATATTAAAAAAAATTTATTACAAACAACTGATTTTTGACGAAATCCAAAATAATGATAAATTTTCAACAAAATTATGGTATTTACAAATGAAGCGTTATGCGCTATAATTAAAATGCATTAGAATATCTTATTCTTGGAGGAAAGAAAAATGAAAAAAACAATCATTGCAGTGATCGGCTGCGGAAGAATCGCGAAGGTTGCGCATTTTCCCGCATTGGCAGCGCTGTCGGAGAGCGTGTACGTCAAGTACGCATGTGATCTGATCCCCGAAAAGGCGCAGGCATTCAAGGATCAGTACCCCGATCTGATCGGTGAGGTCATTACCGACTACAAGGTCGCGCTGGCGGATCCCGAGGTCGAGGCGGTCTTCGTGCTCACCCCCAACTACGCGCACTATACCGTTACCATGGACGCACTTCGTGCGGGCAAGCACGTTATGTGCGAGAAGCCCATTACGGTTAACTATGAGCTTTCCTGCGAGATGGCAGAGGAGGCAAAGAAGCAGGGGAAGATCCTCAACATCGGCGTTTGCAACCGCTACCATAAGTCGGTTGAGATGCTCGAGGAGATGAACCGCGAGGGCAAGTTCGGTAATATCTATCACGTTTACTGCTCTTTCCGTGCATTCCGCTCCATTCCCGGACTCGGCGGCGATTTCACCACAAAGAGTCAGTCGGGCGGCGGTGTGCTCATCGACTGGGGTATTCACTATCTGGATCTCATCCTTTACATCCTCGGCGGTGCAAAGCTCAAGACTGTTACCTGCGATACCTACTGTGAGATGGCAAAGGATATGAAGGCATATCGCTATACGAGCATGTGGGCAGAGGATACCGCAGATATTGAGAACGGAACCAACGACGTAGACGATTTCGTGACAGGACATGTCCGCACGAATAAGGCAAGCATCTCGCTCAACGGTGCATGGGCGCAGAACATCAATCCGGAGATCAAGGACACCTTCATTGATTTTATGGGTGACAAGGGTGGCGCAAGACTGACATACGGAAAGAAATTTGTTTTCTACAATGGCGAAACGCTGGAGTCTGAGGCTCCCGAGTATGAGATCCCCAATATGTATCTTCGTGAGGACGAGGATTTCATCAAATCCTTCCAAACGGGCGTACCCAACCGTAACTACATTGACAACATTCTCGAGAGTGCAAGATTGCTCGACACCCTCTATGCATCTGCAGATGCAAAGCATGAGATTGCGCTCGATTAACGGCTATGAAGATCGGATTTGTAGATTATTATTTGAGTGAATGGCACGCGAATAACTATCCCGCATGGATCCGTGAGATCGCGCCCGACTGTGAGATCGCTTATGCGTGGGCAGAGCTTGATGCTTCCCCGCGAGACGGCGTGACGAGCGAGGAGTGGTGCAAAAATAACGGCGCCGTTCTGTGTGAAACGCTTGAGGAGCTTTGCGAGAAGAGCGACGTGATTCTCATTCTTGCTCCCACCGATCCCGATCGCCATCTGCCTTATGCCAAGGTCGTTTTGCCTTACGGCAAGCGCACCTACATCGACAAGACCTTTGCGCCTAATCTCGAGGAGGCAGAGGAGATCTTTGCTTTGGCGGCACAGTACAAAACGCCCTTCTTCAGCACCTCTGCTCTGCGCTTTGCCGAGGAGCTGGATGCATACGGAGAATGCAGCATGATGATGACTACGGGCGGTGGAATAGATCTGGCTGAATACATCATTCACCAGGCAGAGATGGTCGTGCGCAAGATGGGCATGGATATCTCTCGCGTGTGCGCGCATCGCTTTGCGGGCAGCTTCAACTTCCAAATCGCATATGAAAATGGAAAAGAGGCAATGATCACCTTCAATTCAAGTCTCTCCTTCTTCGTAACGATGAGCGACGGAAAGAAGGCAATGACCTCCAAGGTCACATCCCCTTTCTTCCAAAATCTCATGGCAGATATCGTACGCTTCTACCGCGAGGGAACAGTCAGCTTCGATACCAAGGAGACACTGGCGGTCATGCGCCTGCGCGACGCACTCCTTGCCGCAACGAAAGCGCCCGATACGTGGGTTGAATTGAAATAACCAAAAGAGGTCTCTGATAAGGAGACCTCTTTCTTTGAATATATATCTTTACATTTGTAAATTATTGTTGACAAATATGCAAGAATGTGATATGATAAAAACAGAAGGGAGGTGCGGATATGTATATCAGCTACCATAAGCTTTGGAAATTGCTCGTTGACAGAGAGCTCACAAAAACCGATCTGTGCGACCTGACGGGGATCAGTTCCCGAACGATGGCAAAGATCTCCAAGGATCAGTCGGTCAATACCGATACGCTCCTTGCAATTTGCGCCGCTTTGCACTGTGACGTTTCCGATATTATGGAGGTCTGTGATGAGAATACGACACAGTCGATCTATGAGACCTATCGCCGTACCGCGCGGAAAACGGATGAGGACGAGCGCTTTGAGACCTTTGAATTTACTTATCACGGTCGCCGCGTGATCCTCAAAAAGACCCGAGAACGCGCGAATAAGCATACCGTGATCCACTGTAACCCCAACTCGCTCAGTTGGGAACAGATCTATCCGTTGGGACGCTCCCCCGTTCGTGAGGTGAGGGATCTGATCGATGCGCACTTTTGGACACCCGACGCGATCTGCGTGATCGTTATTTCGGGCAAGCCTATGTGCTTTGAGAAATTGGACGAATATCAATTCATCTCCGTTCACCGCGAGCCGACCGAAAAACGGTATATTTACACCATGTCCGAGGCGGCGTTCAAGGTTTGGGATATTTAAAGGCTGCGACCGCGGAGAATGCTGTGAACAATGCACCCCAATGCAAAAGCCTCTCGATCGAGAGGCTTTTGCCAACAAGGAACGCCCCGGTTTGAAGAAAACGGGGCGTTCCTTGTTGCTTGGTAAAGGTTTTGAGGGGTGAAGAGGTTTGGAGAGGAGGGGCACTTTTTCAAAAGTGCCCCTCCTCTCCAAGGTCCTCTTACTTTCTACCAAAAGTCTTATTATAACAATCGATCGCCTCGCCGACGATGCGCTCGGCTTCCGCTCTGCCAAAGAGCTCCTTGACAGCGGTCTGCTTGTTTTCGAGCTGCTTGTAGACGGTGAAGAAGTGCATGATCTCATCAAAGATATGCGAGGGAAGCTCATCGATGGAGGTAATGCCGAAATAGGAGGGATCCGAGAAGGGAACGGCAATGATCTTGTCGTCCATCTTGCCGCCGTCCAGCATACGCATAACTCCGATCGGGTAGACGCGGATGAGGGTGAGGGGATAGATGGGCTCGGAGCAGAGAACCAGCACGTCGAGCGGGTCTCCGTCGACTGCGTAGGTGCGCGGAATAAAGCCGTAGTTGGCGGGAGAGTGCGTGGAGGTGTAGAGAACACGGTCAAGACGGAGTAGACCCGTGTACTTATCAAGCTCGTATTTGCACTTACAGCCCTTGGGGATCTCAATGACTGCAGAAAAATCGTTTGCGGAAATTTCCTTCGGATCGATGTCGTGCCAGATGTTCATAGAATTCTCCTTTGTTTGCTTTATTTGATGTAATCAAACTCAAAATCGTAGATAGAAACGGTGTTGCCGTCCTTGCAGCCCTTTGCCTCGAGTGCCTCAAATACGCCGCTCTTCTGAAGCACGCGCTGGAAGAAGTTGAGAGACTCGTAGTTGTCAAAGTTGATCTGTCCCATGAGGTTGAAGAGCCATTCACCCTCAACAAAGAAGGTGTCGTTCTCGCGGCGGATCGTGGTCTCCTTGCCACCGCCAACATAGGCATCCTCGGGCGCGTATTCTGCGTCATAGATCTTCATGGGAGGAAGCTCAGCAAGACGGGAGGCGACCAGACGTACCATTTCATCAAGCCCCTCACCCGTTGCGGCGGAAACGTAGAGTAATTCCCAGCCGTTTCCCTTGACGTATTCCTCAAAGCCCTTGACGTCTACGTAATCGGGATCGAGTGCGTCGATCTTGTTGGCAATGAGGATCTGCGGACGCTTGGCAAGCTCTGCGCTGTAGCGCTCCAGCTCGCGGTTGATCGTGATGATATCCTCAACGGGATCGCGCCCCTCGAAGCAGGAGATGTCCACCACGTGCAGCAGCAGACGGCATCGCTCAACGTGGCGCAAAAACGCGTGACCGAGTCCCGCGCCGTCGGCAGCTCCCTCAATGAGTCCGGGAATGTCCGCGGCAACAAAGCCACGCTCACCTGCGGTGCGTACCACACCGAGGTTGGGGGAGAGGGTAGTGAAATGATAATCCGCGATCTTGGGCTTTGCCGCGCTGATGCGTGCCAAAATAGAGGATTTTCCAACGCTGGGATAGCCGATGATACCAACGTCGGCAAGCATCTTGAGTTCGAGCAGGACCTCACGCTCCTCGCCGTGCGTGC
>JAFTJB010000070.1 GCA_017456625.1 Clostridia bacterium | reverse complement strand
ATTTTTATCCATCCCGACAAACGGGGTTGTCTCAATTTCGCATTTTGAGACAACCCCCTATTTGTTTTTATTATGAGACTTCAAACAAAATGGATAAACGCATCTTATTGCCTTTGTTGTTCTGCACAAAAAATGCCGCGGCATGATCGGGCATTCCTGCGCTTTTTTTGACAAGCCATACAAAATAATCGACAAGAATGAAAAAATACTTGACAGATAAATCATGTTCCAATATAATGAAAATGGGAAAGAAAGATCGTCTTGCGTTTTTGCAGTGAGATCGTGAAGCCTTTTGAGGAGAGGATCCCATATTCTGCAAACCGAAAAGATCGGTGGCAAAACAGGAGGTACACCATGAAACAGGCTTCAAATTTGAGCGGAATCCGCGGCAGGCTTTTGATCCATTGATCGCCGCGCCCGACGCAGGCTCGGGACGAACGGGTGCGGCAGCTTTTATTCCCGATGCACCTTCAAATAATGCAAAAATTTACGAAACGGAGGATTTTTACGATGAAAACACAACGCATCACAGCGCTTTTCTTGATCCTTGCGTTTCTCTTCACCGCGTGCCTCTTTTCGTCCTGTCAAACCACAGAGCCGCCCGTGGAGGAGGATCCGACCGATGCGGCAACAACCGAGGAGGCGACCACGGAGGAGGCGACCACGGAAGAGATGATAACAGAAGACGAAACTATGTCGCTGGGGGTGCAAAAGTATGGAAAACTTCCAAACGAGGCTGATTTGGATGATAACTTTTTTCCCGGTACCGCACTCATTGGGATTCAGCCTTATGCGGTGGGAAATGAATATACCGCCGAATCCTTCGCGGAAGTAGGGTGTGTAGCAATTACGGGAGACTATCAGTATCCGTCGGATTATGAGGGAGGTCCTATCAAGAGGCATCTTGCTTTACAATTATCAACCCAAACCAAAGAAGGAACGATTCAGGCTCTCGATCTTCTGCTGGAAAGAGAGGATGTTTGGTATGCGCATCCCGATTATATTATCCAAGAGGATGCTTGGTAATCGGATGATTTGAGTGAACCTTCACATCCGAATTTGGATGCTTCGGGACCACCGGACCTTTGGTGGATGAAAACGGACATGGAACTGCTATAGCAGGAATTACCGGTGCGGAGGCAAATAATCAGGGAGACGCCTCGATTCAGGCAATTCCCGTCTACACCTGCTCACGCTGCGGCTACGTATCCTATACCACGCCGCCCGATTATTGATACGACTGATTGTGAGAAAAACAATTTGGGGACCGAGTCGAATCCGACTCGGTCCCCGCTTTTGTACGGTAGACCCTGCAAGAGAGGAAAACGCCGAAAGCGCTAAAAATTCAGGCTTTGGGGCGGGTTCAACCTCTTCTGCCTCGGCTAGGGAAGATCAAAATTCTACGAGCACAACGGTGTTGTTCTCGATTTTGTTCAGCGCGGGCGACCAGGAGAGCAGATGCTCCTGATTGAGCACGTACCAGCGTGCGTCGGCGAGATCGACGCCCTCAATGTTGAGCTCCTGTGTCTCTCCCGTGAGGTTGGAGAGCATCAGGGCATGACGTTTTCCGTTGGTTGCGGCAACGGCGTAGAGGCGGCTGTTGTCCTTTGTCAGCTCTGCCTGATCTCCCAGCTTGTAGAGTTGATTGAATGCCACCATCGAATAGTAGGCGTGGATCGGCTTGTGCGTGCGGATGTCGAACAGGGGGCAATAGGGCGCGGTGTTGGTGCGCATGTCATAGATGCAGGCAAGATCGGTGTGGCCGCATTGCAGTGCGAGCAGCATTGCCGCCACCTCGGCAGAGTGATGCGCCGTACCGAATTCCTTGGCGTAAGGATCCCATTCGTTCAGATGCGTTTCAAGACCGCCGTATCCCAGCTTTTCGAGCTCCCCGTGGAGCCATTCATCCATCACGGCAACGCGCGAGACGTCGGCGTAGCTGTGCCAGGAGAAGAAGTCGATGGGTGAGTTATGTGCCTTGATATAGTCAAAGAAGCCGTAGAAAAAGGTCATCAGCCTCTGCTCGTGATCGGAGGGCGGAATGGTGCCGGGTAGATTGGTTTCGGGATCGACCCGAAACTTCGGGGCGATCGCATAAAAGCCACAGCTTGCATATCCGCCGATCGAGAGATGCGGAAAGCGCGCCTTGAGATGCTTGGCGGTCACGTCGTAGAGGCGGTAGTATTCCTCGTTGGTGCCGCACCACAGCATTTGATTTTGCACTTCGGGCTCGTTCCAGATCTCCCAATAGCGGATGTTGTAGTGATATCCGTTCGCCCAGCCTTCGGTATAGTGCATGATCACGTGCTCGCAGATGCGCGCCCATTTTTCGTAGTCCTTGGGTGGGAACGTGTGGTAGGGCTTGATATACGCCTGATTTTCGATCGTGATGCCGAGGCGGAAATAGGGCTCGACGTTCGCCTCCACCAACGCCTTGAGCAGGTGGTCGGTGACGGTGAAATCATAGTTTGCGTGATCGTTTTCATCGGCGTCGAAATTGCGGAATAGGTAGGGGATGTCCACAAAACGGTTAGCGCCGATGGCACCGCCCACGTCATGCAGGCGCGAGTATGGAATACCTGCTTCGGTAACGTAATGGAAAAATTCGGTCATGTCCTTGCCGCCGATCGGAGGCTGACCGCCGCCGTGCATCGGCTTGATTTTTTTGACCGTTTTTTGAAGATCGATTTTGAGCGTTGTCATTTATGTTCTCCTTATGTGCTTTTGTGTGCGCTTTATTGCTGATCTTCGAGGGTGGAAACTCTTCGCGGCTTGGATAGGAAGGGCAAAAAGCCGAAGGCAAGAGCAAGCACCATCACGCAGCTGATCGCAAAGAGGATCTGCTGGGGGTAGACCGAAATGCCGAGGAGGGCATTGCCGTTTT
>JAFTJB010000069.1 GCA_017456625.1 Clostridia bacterium | reverse complement strand
TGTCCTTGGCAACCTTGCGGATCGCCATGCGCTTGTATTTCTGATCGAGGACGAAGCCCGTTTTTTGTCCGTTGAGCTCATCCACGCCGTAGCGGATGCCGTTTTCGACGATCTCTGGTTTGCCGTCAAGGTCGGGTTTGAGCCCCTCTCCCTGCCAGAAGGCGGTGGATAGCTCCATGCCCTCAAGCTCGCGACTGGCAACGTCAGGCCGCTCGAAGAGAGCCTCGATCTCTGCACCGAATTCCTCGCGCAGCAGACGCAAAAGCAGGCGGTAGATCATCTCCTTGCGTTGCTCAATGCCAAGAGAAAGCACTTGTGTGACAAGGACTTTTCCAAATCTGTCCACGGTAAGCCCGGGGAAGGAATCCGCCTCTCCGAAGATCAGGCGACAGCAGGAAAAATCCGTCTCTCCCATGACCGTGCGGCGATATTCAAGTGCCCAACGGAGCTTTCTTTCCCAAAATGCCTCGTCAAATCGGTCGTTCGCGTTCTTTGTGACGATGCGGATGCGGATCTTGGAGTGATCGTTGTAAAATCCGCTGCCGAGGTAGCGCCCTTTTGCGGAATAGACGTCGGTGATCGCGCCGTTCTCGGGGGAACCTTCAAGTGCCGTGATCTCGTCCGCGTACACCCAAACGTGACCTCCGCGTAGGAATTTTTCGCCCTTTGGCGTGACTGTCGCTCTTGGTAGATCTCTCATAAATACTCCTTTTTCGTGCTATAATCGCTTTATTATAGCATAAAACCGCCCTTTGCGTGTGCCGTTCACAGAAAATTAACATCACCACGGTATGGGAAGGGCTTGCAATCGCGCGCGAAAAAGGATAAAATATTATGAGATATTGAAATATCTTAAAGTTTACCAAAGAAAAGGACTTGCAATGTTAGAATTCAAAAACGTATCTTATAAAACCCCCGATGGCAAGGAGATCCTCAAGAACGTGACCTTGCAGATCAACGACCGCTTCGTTGCCGTTACGGGCCCGAACGGAAGCGGAAAATCCACGCTTGCAAAGCTGATCGCGGGTATTTACGTTCCCACGTCGGGCAAGATTTTGCTTGACGGCGTCGATATTACCGACCTTTCCATTACCGATCGTGCGAATCTCGGCGTGAGCTTCGCGTTTCAGCAGCCCGTCCGCTTCAAGGGAATCACGGTCAAGGACCTGATCTCCATTGCATCGGGCAAAAAGATCAACGTCTCCGAGGCGTGCCAATACCTTTCCGAGGTAGGTCTTTGCGCCAAGGATTATATCAACCGCTCCGTGGACGGCTCTCTGTCCGGCGGAGAGCTCAAGCGTATCGAGATTGCAATGATCAACGCACGCGGCACCAAGCTGTCGGTGTTTGACGAGCCCGAGGCGGGAATCGACCTGTGGAGCTTTAACAACCTCATTCAGGTTTTTCGCAATATGTACGAGCGCACGCGCGGCACTATTCTCATCATCTCCCATCAGGAGCGTATTCTTGATATCGCCGATAAGATCATCGTCATTTCGGGCGGTGAGGTTGCAGCATACGGCGCAAAGGCGGAGATCTTGCCTACGCTTCTTGATACGCGTATGGGATGCCGCTTTACGAAGGAGGGCTAAACCATGGACGCAATACAGAAAACACTTTTAGAGCAGGTAGCAGGATTGCACGATGTGCCGCAGGGCGCGTATTCCTTGCGCATCAACGGTCAGCTCCACGGCAAAAACAGCTCCGAGAACATCAGCATCGTCAAAAAAGAGGACAAGCCCGGTATTGATATCATCATCAAGCCCGGCACGAAGAACGAAAGCGTGCATATCCCCGTTCTGCTCTCGCAAACGGGTATTAAAGAGCTGGTATATAACGATTTCCATATCGGCGAGGACTGTGACATCACCATCGTCGCGGGCTGCGGCATCCACAACGGCGGCGACGAGGAGAGCGAGCACAGCGGTATTCATACCTTCTACGTTGGCAAGAACGCCAAGCTGAAGTATATCGAAAAGCACTACGGCGAGGGGGACGGAAACGGCAAAAACGTCATGAATCCCACCACCGTTGCGATTTTAGAGGAAAACAGCTACGTAGAGATGGAGACTGCGCAGATCAAGGGTGTGGATTCCACGCGCAGAAAGACCAAGGCAACACTGGCGGACGGCGCAACGCTGATCGTTCGTGAGAAGATCATGACGCACGGTGACCAGTTTGCAGAGACCGACTTTGTGGTCGATCTCAATGGCGAAAACTGCGGTACGCACGTCGTTTCGCGCTCCGTTGCGAAGGATCGCAGCCGTCAGAGCTTTCTCTCGCAAATCAACGGCAACAACCGTTGCTCGGGACATACCGAGTGCGATGCGATCATTATGGATCAGGCACAGGTCGTGGCGATCCCGAAGATCGAGGCAAATCACATTGAGGCAGGGCTGATCCACGAGGCGGCGATCGGTAAGATCGCGGGCGAGCAGCTCATCAAGCTCATGACTTTAGGACTCTCCGAAAAGGAAGCCGAGGCAGAGATCATCAACGGATTTTTGAAGTAAATCGAACGGGTAGAGCACCGCTCCTGCCGCCGTCGCACCAAAATGGCGCGACGGCGGCTTCCTTTTTGGCTTTAGGGGCGGTTGCAGAGGCTGAAAGGCATGCAGACAAACTCAAAAAAGACATTTTTGCAGGTTGGAGCGTGTAGAAAAAATCGTTCATTTTTTGTGTAATTTGCACATTGATAAGGCATGTCATTTGTATGAACTTACTTCTTTGCTGAACCGCAAAGTAGGTAAATATAATTTACATTTTTGGAATTCTTTAAAAAATGGTGAAAAAACAAAAGGAAATGTTGCACAAAAACAGCCTGTTTTTTGAGAAATGCAACCCAAAACAGGGTAAATACTATTTACTTTTTAAAAAGAGAAGGAAAGTGCACAAAAAAAGGCTCTTCCGTGCCGCTCGAAAAATCAAGAATGATTTTAAAAAATTGGGTGACTTTTGCCGCAAAATTAAAATGGATCGGAAAAATCGGCGTCGGTTTCGCTTGACAATCGTCCCAATTTGTGGTATGATATACATATCAATATAGGGGTATTATGCCCTCACGGGCTTTTATCCCGCCAAAAACGGCTTTTTTGCTTGCTTTCGGGCACGGAGATCGGTTTTGCTTCGGTCTTTCACACTCGGGGTGAGTAAGGATCGCCTTACACGCGCACACGCGCAACGGTGGGGACAGACCGCATCTGTCCGGAATTATTTGCAGGAGGAAACGCAAATGAGAAAATCGAAATTCACAAGAATACTTTGCATCGTATTGTCATGCCTGTTTCTTGTGAGCAGCGCTGCCGTATCCGCTTCAGCATCGGGCACGACAGGCAACACGGTAACGTCGGATATGATTTCCGACTATCAGAGCGAGCTTGGTACCATTCCGTACCTCGCTTACATGGAGGAGTACGCCGACTTCTTTAAGCCGGACAGCAAGCTACCTCATGTGAAAGAGGACAAGGTGTTCAATCTCGCAGATATGGATCTGGTGTTCACCAGCACGAGCAAGCACGTGATCCGCATTAAGGACGGTGCGTGGTCCATGACGCTGAATGACGAGAAGGGTACCGTCTATCACAGCGTTGCGGATGCGATCGATCCCGCCAAGGGCGGCTTCAAGCTCGCTGATCTGGTGTTTATCACGGGACTGCATTACGAGGTGAGCGAGTTTGATACCAACGTCCTCTACACGCCCAGCTCGGGTGAGACGACTTGGGTGCTTGACCTTGCCGCTATGGGTATTACCGAGGCGACGATCTCGAGTATTCAGTTCGTGTATTATCCCGTCCTGACACTTAACGGAGATACCGTCGGCAAGTCTGCGGCGATCGAGCGTCAGTTTGCGATCGGAAGCGGTTTGAGCCTCGCGGCACCCTTTAAGGAAGCGCGCGCGCTTCGCTTTGCCAAAAGATGGGGTTCCTTCCGTTCGGACGTAACGGGCGAGCAGAGCGCGCAGGTCGCGGCATACTATCTTTCCAAGAACGAGACCGCGGCATCCGTGGTCGAGGCGGGTAAGGCGGTTGGCCTGAACGGCGTTATCAAGACCGATGCCAAGGGTGTGGAGTTCGTTGAGTTCACGAAGCCCGCGTATATGACCGCGGCGATCAACGGCTTCATCGACACCTACGAGCTTCGTTTCTTTACGACCGACGCCGACGGCAACGAGCTTCGTCCGAGCATGCAGCAGGTTCCCGAGTGGACGACATACACGCTGCGCGACGGAAGCGGCTTCTTCAGTGATGACTTCGGATTTATCCTCACGCCCGATGAGAACGGTGAGCTCTCTTTGATGCTTGAGGGTATCAACGAGCCGATGGTGCTGTCGCAGATCATCCTGACTCCCTATGAGTCCGCCGATACGTACGAGACCTATATCAATGCGCTCAAGAACGGAGTTGGCTTGACCGCAGGACAGACCACCGTAAAGATCGAGGCGGAGAACACCTCCAATACCTCGACCAACGTTGTTTATCCGATTGAGGACCGTATCTCTCCCATCACCTCTCCTTCAAGCACCAAGAAGATCCTCCTCAATACCATCGGTACCGAGAAGTGGGCTACCTCCGGTCAATGGGTGGAGTATAAGTTTGCGGTAGACACCTCCGGAATGTATGATATCGTTTCCCGCTTCCAGCAGAGTTACCTTGACGGTCTTTACGTCAACCGCTCGCTTCAGATCTTCACCGACTACGCAAGCGAGGCGGATTACAAGAAGACCTTCAACAATACCTACGGCTACTACAACGGTGTTCCGTTTGCAGAGGCAAGCGCGCATCGCTACGATTATGACACCGGCTGGCAGGTAACGGCGCTCTCTGACGGAAATTCCGTATATCAGATCTACTTGGAGCGCGGCGTTGTCTATACCATTCGCTTTGAGGTTACGCTCGGCTCCATGAGCGGTCTGGTCCGTGAGGTCGAGGATATTCTGAATAACCTCAACGACGACTACCTCAGCATTTTGAAGCTGACGGGTGCAGATCCCGATGATTACCGTGACTACGGCTTCTACCGTCTGCTTCCCAATACCATTAAGAATATGTTTGCACAGATCTCCCGTCTCGAGGCGATCTCCGCTATGCTGAAGGAGACCGCGGGTGTTGCATCTACCTACTCCGGTATTTGCGACCAGCTTACGAACTTGCTTGACAGAATGGTCAAGGACGAGGACGAGATCGCAAAGAACCTTGATAACTATAAGAGCTACGTTGGTTCGCTCGGTACCTTCCTGACCGATGCGAAGACCCAGCCGCTTCAGCTCGACTATATTCTCATTCAGCCTGCAAGCACGGAGCTTCCCGAGGCAGAGGGTAACTTCTTCCAGCGCATGATCCACGAGATCTCGGCGTTCTTCCAGAGCTTCTTCCGTGACTACAACAGTATGGGTGCAATGGATACCGATTCTGCCGCAGAGAACATTGAGGTATGGATGGTTTCCGGTGCCGCTACTGATGAGGCTTCCTACGGTCGTGACCAGCTGCAGGTCGTTCGTAATATGTGTACCAACGACTTCACCAACAACGTCACACAGGGACGCATTGCCGTTGACCTGAAGCTCGTTGCGGGCGGAACTTTGCTTCCTTCTATATTAGCAGGTCTCGGACCGGACGTTTATATGGGCCTTGCACAGGGTACCGTAATCAACTACGCGATCCGTGGAGCGCTCCAGGAGATCGAGGGCTTGGAGGGCTTCGAGGAGGTCAAGAAGCAGTTTAACGAGGCTGCAATGATCGTCTTCCGTATGGAGGACGCGGATGACGTCACGCACTACTACGGTCTCCCCGAGACACAGCAGTTCCCGATGATGTTCGTCCGTATCGATATTCTTGCCGACCTCGGAATTGATATTCCCACCACATGGAACGAGGTCTACAACGTACAGGCTATGCTGGAATCCAACAACATGGAGATCGGTGTTCCGGTTAACTATCAGATGTTCCTCTACCAGATGGGCGGCGAGCTCTTTGCCGACAACGGTATGAGAATCAACCTCGACTCTCAGCTCGGTGAGAGCTCCTTCCAGAAGATGTGCGAGCTCTTCACACAGTATTCCTTCCCCTATTCCTACAACGCGGCGAACCGTTTCAGAACCGGTGAGATGCCGATCGTCATTTCCGAGTACGTCGGACTTTACAACCAGCTCAAGGTCTTTGCAACCGAGCTTGAGGGTGTATGGTCGTTCGTGCCGCTGCCCGGTATTGAGCATGTCGATCCCGAGACGGGCAAAACCTACATTAATAACTCCTCCATCTCTACCGCTTCCGCAAGCGTTATGATCAAGGGTACCGAGAAGATCGGCGCATCCTGGGAGTACATGAAGTGGTTCACCGGAGACTATGCGCAGGCAGAGTTCTCCAACGAGATGGTTGCGATCATCGGTGACTCCGCAAAGCACCCGACCGCGAACATGACCGCACTTGAGAACATGCCTTGGACCGAGGCAGAGCTCAAGCAGGTCGAAGCACAGTTCAACAATCTGGCGTCCGTTCCCAACTACCCCGGTAGCTACATTTTGGGACGTTACACCAACTTTGCATTCCTTTCTGCATACAACGATAACGAGGATCCCATTACCGAGCTCCGCAGCTATATCAACACGATCAACAAAGAGATCACCCGTAAGCGCGAGGAGTTCAATCTGGAAATCCTTGAGACAGGTGTAAACCTTTCCGAGAAGAGAATGGGCCAAGCCGAGGAAGCAATCGCTGTATTGAAGGCAAACCACAACAAGGCGGCATACGCTGCGTTCCTTGCCGAGGCAGATGCAATTATCGCAAACATGAAGATCTCCAACGACGATGAGGCACACATCAAGCGTTTGCTCGTCCTCTCCGACGAGATCATGAAATTCCTGCCCGATGAAGGTGTGGAAACTCCCTCCTATTTCGTTCGAGTCAGCAAGCAGACCTCCGAACCCAAGAATGGCGGATACTCCATTGACAGCCTTTCCGAGCAGAAGCTTCTGTACTTTACCGCACAGTGCTTCAAGGATGCGGCAAATGCACTTGCTACTTACTAATCGCTTCCGGTCACAATCTTAATCTTTAAAGGAGAAAGAGAGCAAATGTCAAAGAAAACAGCCGAACGTAAAGCTGTTGCCAGAAAGGATATGACCTATCGGCAGTGGATCTGGAAAGAGATGAAGAAGAATAAGGTCGCGTATGCGTTGATCGCGCCTTACATGGTCGTCTTCACGCTCTTCACCATCACTCCCGTCCTTCTTTCCGTGGTCATCAGTTTTACTGATTTTAACATGCTGCAGTGGCCTAATTTTGTCGGACTTGAGAACTACATCAACCTGTTCTTTGCCGATGATATCTTCCTTATCGCAGCACAGAATACTCTTATTTTCGCAGTTATCGTAGGACCTGCTTCCTACATCATGTCCTTCCTCGTAGCGTGGTTCATCAACGAGCTGCCGCCCAGAATTCGTGCGGTGGTTACCTTGGTCTTCTACTCGCCGTCCATCGCCGGACAGGTGTACCTCATCTGGGGTACCCTGTTCTCCGCGGACTCCTACGGTTGGGTCAATGCAACGCTCATGGAGATCGGATTTATCACCGAGCCTGTGGCGTGGTTCCAGGATGCGGATTACGTTATGCCCCTGTGTATCGTCGTCGCCCTCTGGACCTCTCTCGGTACGTCCTTCCTGTCCTTTATCGCGGGCTTGCAGGGTGTTGATAAGGCACAGTTCGAGGCAGGCGCGGTCGACGGTATCAGAAACCGTTGGCAGGAGCTTTGGTACATCACGCTGCCGAACATGAAGCCGCAGCTGATGTTCGGTGCAGTCATGGCGATCACCGGAGCATTCGGCTTTGGTGGCGTTGTTACAGCACTCTGCGGATTCCCGTCCGTTGACTACGCGGCGCATACCATCATGCACCACTTGGAGGACTACGGTACTCAACGTTATGAAATTGGTTACTCTTCGGCGATCGCAACCGTGCTGTTCTTGATCATGATCGGTACGAACATGGTCATCAAGAAGGCACTCTCAAAGGTAGGTACGTAATATGGCAAAGAAATTAAGAACAAGAAAGCATAAAGTCGTATTAGCGCGTTCTGCCGGAGGCGACGCAGGTATTACCGTCATTCTGTTTTTGCTGGGAATCTTCATGTTCCTGCCTATGGCATACGTCCTGATGCAATCTCTCAAGCCTCTTGACGAATTGTGGATGTATCCTCCGCGTTTCTACGTTATGAACCCCACGCTTTCCAACTATAAGGATCTGTTCACGCTGATGAACTCCTCGTGGGTGCCGTTCTCACGTTACATCTTCAACACGATCTTCACATCCGTTGCAGGTACCTTCGGTCACCTGTTCATCGCTTCGATGGCAGCATACGCGCTGGCAAAGATCAAGTTCCCGGGCGGCAGAACGATCTTTAAGACCATTCAGACGTCTCTGATGTTCCACTCGACCGTTACGGCGATCACCAGCTTCATTTTGATGAGTACCTTCAAGATGGTTGATACCTATCTTGCAATCATCATTCCCGCTTGGGGATCCACCCTTGGTCTGTACCTGATGAAGCAGTTCATGGATTCGGGTATTACCGATGCCGTTTTGGAGAGTGCGAGACTTGACGGTGCAAGTGAGATTAAAACCTATTGGACGATCGCGATGCCTATGGTTAAGCCCGCGTGGCTGACCTTGATCGTGTATTCGTTCCAGGGCTTGTGGAACCAAGGTTCTTCCATTTATATTTATTCCGAGCAGCTCAAGTCGTTCAACTACGCGATCGGTCAGATCACCGCGGGCGGTATCAAGCGTGCGGGTGCATCTGCAGCATCGACGGTCTTGATGATGGCGGTACCGATTTTGGTCTTCGTCATTACGCAGTCCAACATTATTGAGACGATGGGCTCAAGCGGTATGAAGGATTAAGGAGGACAATATGAAGAAATTAACATCAATATTGTTGGTCGTATTGTCCTTGATGATGATTGGTTCCTCGTTGATCGTGGGAGCCGGTGCATCGTCTGCATATCAGACCTACACCTACTCGATCAACGGCGAAGCACTCTATTCGCCCGATGCCTATAACGCATCCAGCTCGCTGGACTACAAGGCAATGGGTATGGACGTGAACTTTAACACGCCCAAGGATCTTCTTACCGACCACGAGGGCAGAATTTACATTGCTGACTCGAAGAATAACAGAATCGTTATTCTGAATTCCAACTACAGATTTTATAAGGAAATCTCCACCTTTAAGAGTGACGAGCGCGGCGGCAACCTGGATGCGCTGTCCGGACCGCAGGGCGTATTCGTTACCGAGGACGAGATCTGGGTATGCGATACCGGTAAGTTCCGTCTGGTCGTATTTGACCGTGAGGGTAACTACAAGCGTATCATCGATGCCCCCAACAGCCAGCTGATCTCCTCCAAGGAGTACGTTCCCGTTGCAATGGCGATCGACCAGTATGGCAGAATTTACGTGATTTCCAGCGCGTGCAGCCAGGGTGTCATCGTTATGGACTCCACCGGCGGCTTCGTAGGATTTATCGGTGCGCAAAAGGTTACCCTGAGCGCATGGGAAATCATCTGGAAGCGCTTCCAGACCGACGAGCAGAAGAAGCTTGAGGATAGCGTTGTTGCAACCGGATTTAACAACATCTGCATCAGCTCCGACGGCTTTATTTACGTCACCTCCTCCTCTCTTTCGGAGGGAACCGTTGAGAGTGCGATCAAGGCACAGGAGAAGGACGGTAAGAATATGCCCGTTAAGCTCCTCAACCCCGCAGGCGATGAAATCATGAGACGTAACGGCTTCTGGCCGCCCGCGGGTGAGGTTGACTTCTCCAGCACCTCTCGAGATGCAAAGAAGGGAATTCCCGTCGGTGCGTCGACCATCATTGACGTTGCTACGGGTCCCGAAAAGACTTGGACGATTGCAGACAGCAAGCGTCAGAAGCTCTATACCTACGATTACAACGGAAATCTTTTGTTCGCCTTCGGTGACGAGGGTATGTTCCTTGGTAACATTTCCGATATCGTTGCGGTCACTTACCAGGGTGACAATCTTTTGGTCCTCGACAATGCCAGCGGCGTTCGTCTGACAGTTTATGAAAGAACCGAGTACGGAGATCTTCTCCTGCAGGCGATTGCGGCAGAGAACGCGCTCGATAACGAGTACGCGATCCAGTGCTGGGAGTCGGTTCTCCAGAGAAACTCGAACTTCGATGCAGCGTATATCGGTATCGGTAACTCCCTCTACCGTAGCGGTGAGTATGAGCAGGCTCTTTCCTACTATGAAAAGGCTTACGACACCGAGAGCTGGTCGCAGTCCTATAAGGAAGTTCGTAAGGAATGGATGTCCGATTGGTTCATTCCTATGGTGCTCGGCGTTATCGTTGCCATTGTACTGCTCATCAAGTTCCTTGGCTGGGCTGCAAAGGTCAACAAGCGCGTTTCCACCGACGGTAAGGAGAGAAAGACCTTTGGTCAGGAGCTTCTCTATGGCTTCTACGTGATCTTCCATCCGTTCGACGGCTTCTATGACCTCAAGCACGAGAACCGCGGAGCGGTTCGCGCGGCTTTGGTATTCTTGGGACTGACGGTCGTGACGTTCTTCTATCAGAGCGTTGGTCGCGGCTACGTTCTCAACCCCACGGGCGAGACGGGCTCGCTCTTTACGCAGGTCCTGCTCGTGATCCTGCTCGTGATGCTCTTCGTGGTTGGTAACTGGTGCTTGACCACTCTGTTTGAGGGTGAGGGAAGTATGAAGAATATCTTCATTGCAGTTTGCTACTCCTTGCTCCCGATGATCCTTCTGATCATCCCCTCCACGCTTGCATCCAACTGGATTTCCGCGGACGAGGCGGGAATCATCTCGATGCTCACCACGGTCTCCTTCGTTTGGGTAGGCTTGCTCCTGTTCTTCGGAACCATGGTCACGCACGATTATTCCCTGGGTAAGAACTTTATTTGCATTCTCGGAACTCTTGTTGCGATGATCTTCATTGTATTTATCGTATTGCTGTTTGGTATGTTGCTTTCCAAGCTGATCAGTTTGGTAACCAACATCATTACAGAGATTCAGTACCGGGCATAAATTTTGAGGAGGTTATAAAATGAAAAAATTTAATAAAATCATTTCTGCATTTTTAGCTGTCCTCATGGTGCTCGGCGCATTTTCGGGGATGTCGATCAGCGTATCGGCTGATGACGAGGAGGTATCTGCCAACGACGTCAGCATTTATATCACGCAGATCTACAATACTCCCGAGGATAAGTTTGAGAGTATGACGATGCCCTTCGTCAAGGATGGCTACGAGATGCGTGTCAATCCCCTCACGGGTGAGGTTGCCGTAAAGGAATTGGCAACGGGTAATATCCTGTTCACCAACCCCTACGACGTCGGTAACTCCAAGGCGGATGACGACAGTGAAAGCACGGAGCATCTGCTCTCACAGATCTTGGTCAACGCAAAGAGCACCAGCGGCGAGATCATCAAGCTTTACAGCTTCGCCGATGCCGCAGCGCTCGGACAGCTTACCGCTACCAAAATTGAAAGCGGTATTCGCGTAGACTACTCCATCGGTGAGGAGGCAACGAGAAAGCTCGTTCCTTACCGTATTACCGACACCCGTTATCAGGAATACATTCTCGGTCCGATCGAGAAGGCGTATGAGGAGGGAATCATTTCCTTTACCGAGTACGAGTATTTCACCTACGGTGACGGCAGTGACGGCGTTTACTTTACCAGACAGTCCTTGAGCTTTTTGAAGGACTCCGACAAAGAAGAGTATCTTGAAAAGATGCCGATTTTGGCAACCACCGACCTCTGGCAGATCGCTCCCAGCTTAGAGAAGGCGATCATTGACCAGATCGAGGCGGTTATCAAGAAGTGCTGTCCCGATTACTCCTTTGACATGATGGATGAGGACCACGCGGAGACCGGATATAAGGCTGTTGAGACCGCTTATCCCTTGTTCAAGATGGCGCTCGAGTATTCTGTGGATGCTGACGGATTGACGGTTCGTATGCCTTGTAACGGCTTGCGTTACGACATGAACAACTTCACTCTTCAGTCCATCCAAATTCTCCCCTATATCGGAGCAGGTCACAACACCAATGACGGTTACACCTTCTTCCCGGACGGTGCAGGTGCGATCTTCGATTTTGATGACGTAAAAGCAGCAGGCGCAAGCTTTGGTCAGCCCGTATACGGCATCGACTATGCTTACCACGCGATCCACGAGATCCGCAATCAGACCCCTGTTCGTTATCCCGTTTACGGTGTTGTAGCAAATGAGAAGATCTATTCTTACACCTACTCGTATGTGGATAAGACCACGGGTGCTACCGTAAAGGTCAGCGACGAGGCTTCCAATACCACCATTGAAGCGATCCGCGCAAAGGCAAGGGGGCTGGGTTCGGTTGACTTTACCGTCAGCGAGCAGCCTGCGGATGCGTACTCCCGCGGATTTGTTGCGATCATTGAGGAGGGTGACTCCTTGGCACAGATCGCGACCTACCATGCCGGTGTTGAGAGTGAGTATAATACCATTCTCACTACCTTCAACCCCAGACCGAGCGATGAATATGACCTGGCAGACTCGATCTCCGTATCGGGGGATACCATGTTCACCGTCGTTTCCAACCGTAAATATACGGGTGCTGTCAGTATCCGCTATAAGATGCTGACCGACAAGAGCAGAGCGGCAGACGTTGTGGCGAAGGATCCCTCCTACGTCACCTACGATACGACCTGGCTCGGTATGGCAGAATTCTACCGTGATTACCTGATCCGTAAGGGAACTCTTACGAAGCTTGAGGCAAATGACGTTGAGGCAGACATCCCGCTTTATCTTGAGGTATTCGGCGCGATGGAGACCCAGCAGACGATCATGACGCTTCCCGTTCAGGTTATGACTCCTCTGACCACCTTTGAGAATATCGTAACGATGTATAACGAGCTCTCCAAGGAAGGCGTAAACAACATCAACTTCAAGATGACCGGCTTTGCAAACGGCGGTATCTATTCCACCGTTCCTTCCGATCTGGAGTGGGAGGATGCAGTCGGCGGTGAGGACGGCTTTAAGGAGCTGGTTCGCATCGCAAACGAGATCAATGCCGCAAATGACAACCGTCACCTCGGTATTTATCCCGACTTCGATTTCGCTTACATCAGCGATAACACCCTGTTTGACAACACCTATCTCAACGATGATGCTGTCAAGACCATCGACAACCGTTACACCTCCAAGAGAGTGTACAGTGCAACGCAGCAGAAGTACATTTCCTTCTACCAGCTTGCAGTTTCTCCTTCTCGTTATGACAAGTTCTATACCGAGCTGATGGAGAATTACGGTGAGTACGATGTTTCCGGCATTTCTCTTGCATCTCTCGGTAACGCGCTCAACTCCGACTTTGACGAGGATGATCCCTACAACCGTGAGGATAGCAAGAAGCATACGGTCGATGCACTGAATGCGATCAAGAACGCAAACGGAAAGCAGTACGACGTGATGCTCGACAGCGCGAACGCTTACACTTGGGGCTATGCGGATCACATCATCAACCTTGATCTGGATTCCAGCCACCATAACAGCGCGGCAGCAGCAGTTCCGTTCCTCGGTACCGTCCTTCACGGACACGTACAGTTTGCAGGAATGCCGCTCAACGAGGAGAGTAACATCGAGTACGCGATCCTCAAGGCGCTTGAGAACGGAGCAGGCTTCAACTTCCTCCTTTCTTATCAGAACACCACCTACCTCAAGGAAGATATCTTCCTGAGCCAAAACTACTCCGTACGTTATGACATTTGGCGCGATGACGTAATCTCGTACTACAACGAGCTCAACGCACAGCTCCGTGACCTTCAGACCAAGGTCATCATCGGTCATGGCTTCATCGATAGCATCGCAGAGCGTGTGCTCGACCTTGCCGAGATGGAAGCAAAGATGGATAACGAGCTCAAGGCTGCTCTTGACAAGCTCAATGCAAGCCACGAGGTAGACAGACTCAACACCATCACGACCCTTTCCGAGGTGCGCGTTGTGGTTGATAACATTCTTGCCGGAGACGGTGAGTTTGAGATCCTGGATGCGGCACTTTCCGATATGCAGGCGGCTTACACCTCCATGATGGAGAACTACACAAAGCTCGTAGAGCTCGTGGATGGCTTCAATACCTTCTTCGAGGCACAACTCGAGGAGGCGGCTCGCGAGGATGCGACCGACGAGGAGATCGATGCTGCGATCGATGCGATCGGCGCAAAGCTTGAGGAAGTGAAGACCTCTGCGGAGAACGTTATGAAGGCATCTGCAAGCTTCCGCGTTGCAAATGCAAAGGCGAACAACGCATATAACGCGCTTCCCAAGCAGACTCAGCTCGACGAAGCACTTGCAGTTGTTAATTCTACAAATCTGATCTCCGACGAGATCAAGGCAATGTATCGCGAGGAGATCGAGCTCGCAGCGACCGCGCTTGCTGATTATCTGGCAATCGTTGATCCCGCAATGAGCACGCTCAAGGCTGATTTTGATGCCAACAGTGCGATCTATTCCGATGATGAAGAGGGATCCGCGATCCTTCTGGCAGTAGATCTGAAGGATTCGATCAAGGTTCCTTCGGACCATGCGGAAAAGAAGGCGATCGAGTCTGCTATCAAGGATGTCAAGATCAACAAGAATGATCTTAACAAGCTTGGTGTGGTTGAGATCGAGACTCCTACCACCTCGGATCCCGCCAACAAGCCCGGTGCAAGCACCAACACCACAGTAGACGAGTACACCGTTGATAAGAATTCCGTTGTAGCGGTAACCTACGGCGACCGTGTACTCAACGCGGCAAGAAACTATGAGACGACCGCATACAAGACCTTCCTGCTGAACTACAACTCTTACGCAGTCAGACTTGTATATAATGGCGTTCTCTATACCATTCCCGCAAGCGGCTACGTTGCCGTCTATCATTGAGAAAGAGAGGTAAGCTTTTATGACAAAAGATGTAAATCTGATGCCTTCGGAAGCGGTTGCAGTACAGCCGATGAAGAAGAGAAGAAAAAAGATCGCCTCTCTTGACCGCCGCAAGGCGCGCGCAGGATGGTGGTTCGTTCTTCCGTTCGTTCTGGGCTTCCTGCTGATCTATCTGCCGATGATCTACGACTCCATTATGCTGACTGTTCAGTGGAAGAGCCAGGTAACGGGCGAGTTGACCTTCGTTGGATTTGATAACTTTATCAGTGCGTTTACCACGAAGAGCACCTATCTGCAGACCTTGTTGACGGGACTGCAGAACTTGGCGCTCGATGTGCCCAGTATTTTGATCTTCTCCTTGTTCATGGCGATCATGCTCAACCAGAAGATGGCAGGCAGAGGCTTCTTCCGTGCAATATTCTTCATGCCCGTCGTTCTTTCCACCGGTATCATGGAGTCCATCGCGGCAATGGATACGTTGTCCGACTCCATGAGCGGCGGTATCGACAGCGGTGCGGCTGAGGTCGGAGGAGAGGCTGTCGGGACAGGGGGCTTGATGTCCATTGCCGATATCGAAAAGATGTTTTCGGGAATGGAGCTCGGAGCTGACGTGATCAAGTTCATTACCGATCTGGTCAACAATGTTTACGATATTGTAAACCGCTCCGGTGTTCAGATGCTGATCTTCCTTGCTGCGTTGCAGTCCATTTCGCCTGCGATCTACGAGTCTTGCAAGATCGACGGCGCAACCTCTTGGGAGACCTTCTGGAAGGTCACGCTTCCCATACTCAGCCCGATGATCCTTGTAAATGCGGTTTATACCATTATCGATGCCTTTACGTCGACCCAAAACGTCGTAATGTCCTACATTTCGACGGTTGGCGTGGACCCTGCGTACGAGGGACACGGTACCGAGGTTGCAACTGCAATGTCATGGACATACTTCCTGATTGTTATTCTGATTGTTGCCGTTATCGCGGCGATCTGCTCTGCGTTCGTGTTCTACCAACGCAAATCTGACTAAAGGAGGAATGGACTATGAACGCTCAAAATCTTGATAACAAGCCCGTAGTAAAGCGCGAGTCGAAGAACAAGATCCGTGTGGAATTTGACCGTACTCCGCTCAAAGATCGCTTGAAAGCAAAATTCCTGTCCACCTTCTTCCTGAAAAACATTGTTCTGTGGATATTCCGTCTGGTATTGATGGTCGGTATCTCTTACGTCGTACTCAATCCGTTTCTGACGAAGATCGCGGCATCCTTCATGGCTCCCGAGGATTTCGTAGACGCGACGGTACGCTTGATCCCGAAGCACTTCAGCCTGGATATCTACAAGGCAATTATCAGTGAGCTCGGATATTTTACCGCATTTAAAAACACGTTCCTGCTCTCCTTTATCACCGCATTGCTTCAGACCTTTGTCTGCTGCTTGATCGGATACGGATTTGCAAAGTTCAAATTCAGAGGAAGAAACCTCCTCTTCGGATTGGTCGTTCTTACCATGATCGTACCTCATCCGACGATCCAGAACGCAATGTACAATTCCTTCTTCGAGTTTGACATTCTCGGAATTGTCAAATTCCTCAAGGGAGGCGGAATCGAGCTGTTCGGCTACAACCTCAAGGAGCTGATCCCTGCGCTTGAGAACATCAACGTTCTCCCCGATCAGATCCGCTTTGGTGAGTACCTGGACGGTGCGGTCACGAGATACTCCGTGGACATGATGATCACGCAAAACGGTATCGACGTAACCAATACGTTCATTCCCTTTATCGTACTCTCTCTTGGTGCGCTCGCATTCAAGAACGGACTCTACATTTTCTTGTTGCGTCAGTTCTTCCGTGGCGTACCGGACGAGTTGGAGGAGTCCGCATACATGGACGGATCCGGTGTCTTCAAGACCTTCTTCCGTATCATTCTGCCGCTCTCCATCCCCATGATGATCACTGTATTCCTGTTCGCGTTCTGCTGGCAATGGACGGACGGATTTTACATCAATCTGTTCTATAACCAGGTAAAAACCAACACCGTGTTCCTCTCTTGGGAGTTCATTGACATTCCTTCGTCCTTGAACATCACCTACGCGGGAACGCAGCTCTACAATACGGCGATCAGAAACACCTGCGGTCTTTTGATCGTATTACCGCTCGTGATCCTGTACTCCTTCGGACAGAGATTCCTGGTTCAGGGTATCGAGCAGTCGGGTCTTGCAAACTGATTTTTTCGGTTGCGACCCAATATACAGGCAAAGGAGATGCTTTTTGCATCTCCTTTGTTTTCGCGTATAAAAAAGAGGGTGGAAAACCACCCTCTTTGACGCTTTTTTTAGTTTGCTTCGGGAATGATCAGACCGTACGTGTCGTCCTTGCGCCGGTAGACCACACAGGTCTTGTTCGTTTGATCGTCGTTGAAGACGAAGAACTGATGACCCAGCAGATTCATTTGCAGGATCGCCTCCTCGGGAGACATAGGCTTGATGGGGAAGGACTTTGTGCGGATGATGGGTTGATCTTCATCCTCCATTGGGATCGGATCCTCAACGTCGGGAGCCGCGTAATCAAACGCATCCTCGCGCAGACGCTTTGCGAGACGGGTCTTGTTTTTGCGGATCTGACGAATAATGTTTTCGATGCATCCGTCCAGCGCTTCGCGGAAGGAGTCTGCTCCAACCTCGCTGCGGAAGAGCGTATTGGAGGCAAAGATGGTAATTTCCATATATTTGAGATTATGCTTGCAGCAGAGGGTAGCGGTCGCTTCGCCTTCTCCGGCAAAATATTTGTCAAATTTAGAAAGCTTTTTGTTGATGAGATCCTTGGTGTCCTCATAAACGTTGATCTGACGTCCGATTACGGTAATCTTCATGTTGGAACCCTTGCCTTTCTTCGATAATCGTACAAAAAAGCACGTGCTATTCTGTACATTTTTAGTATAACATAAAAAATAGGATTTGTAAAGATAGAACAAGAAATATTTTAAGAATATTCATATTTTTGTTTAATATGATAGAAAAATAGCAAAAAGAGAAAGTAAAAGGCGAAAAAAGGAAAAATCGCAAAAAAGTGTTGACAAAAAGATAAAAATATGATAAACTAATAAAAGAAATGCATTGACGAAGACCTTTTTGAGGGGAAAATTTGCAGAGAGCGTGCGGTTGGTGCGAGCACGCAAGGAGTAGCCTCAAGATAAAGATCGCTTCCGAGCAGGTGCGCCGAACACGGCAGTCAGTAGGTGTGCACGTAGAGCTGCGTTAAAGCGAACGGGTGTTTGCCCGACAAAGTGCGCCGAATACGGCGAATATGAGTGGTACCGCGGAAATTCCGTCTCATAGCTGATTGCTGTGAGGCGCTTTTTATTTTTGTAAGAAAATCCTGAAAGGAAAGAATATAGAGGAGAATAAAAAATGGCAAAGGATTACACAAGTACATTAAACCTGCCAACCACCGATTTCCCCATGCGTGCGAATTTGCCGCAGAGAGAGCCTGATATGCTCAAGTTTTGGGATGAGGTAGACCTTTACAACGCAATGCAGAAGAATGCAGAGGGCAAGCCCACGTTTGTGCTTCACGACGGCCCTCCTTTTTCCAACGGAAATATTCACATGGGTCACGCGCTCAACAAGATCCTCAAGGACTTCATCAACAAGTCCAAGGTCATGTCCGGATATCGCGTACCGTACACACCCGGTTGGGATAATCACGGAATGCCCATTGAGTCCGCGATCATCAAGAAGAATAAGCTTGACCGCAAGAAGATGTCCATTCCCGAGTTCCGCAACGCGTGCCACAAGTTCGCGCAGGATTTCGTGGATATCCAAATGAAGCAGTTTATCCGTCTCGGTGTGACTGCAGATTGGGAAAAACCTTACCTCACCATGAACAAGGAGTTCGAGGCGCGCGAGATCCGCGTGTTCGGTGAGATGTACAAGAAGGGCTACATTTACAAGGGACTCAAGCCCGTTTATTGGTGCCCGCAGGACGAGACCGCGCTGGCAGAGGCGGAGATCGAGTACCAGACCGATAAGTGTACCTCCATTTACGTGAAGTTCGCGATCAAGGACGATGCGGGCAAGCTGGCATCGGTCTGCGACCTTGCAAAGACCTATTTTGTGATCTGGACTACGACCACGTGGACTCTGCCCGGTAACCAAGCGATCGCGCTCAATCCCGTGGAGGATTATGCCATTGTAAAGGCAGACAACGGAGAATTCTACATCGTGGCAGAGGCGCTTGCGGCGGCTACTATGGCTGCGGGCGGCGTAGAGAGCTACGAGATTGTAGAGACGCGCAAAGGCGCTGATTTCGAGTATATGACCGCATACCATCCTTTCCTCGACCGTGACAGTCTTATCGTCAACGCGGACTACGTCACCATGGAAAGCGGTACCGGCTGCGTACACACCGCAGGTGGCTTCGGTGCGGACGATAATATCACCTGCCGCCGTTACGGCTTGCCGCCTCTTGTTCCCGTGGATGACCGCGGATATCAGACCGAGGAGGCAGGAAAGTTCGCGGGACTTCGTTACGATCAGTCCAACGACGCGATCCTGGCAGACATGAAGGAGACGGGTGCGCTGTTTGCCGCAAAGGAGATGGAGCATGAGTATCCGCACTGCTGGAGATGTAAAAATCCCATTATCTTCCGTGCGACCCCGCAGTGGTTCTGCTCGGTCGATGCGTTTAAGGATGACGCGGTAGAGGCTTGCGAGAAGGTTCAGTGGCTGCCCGAGTGGGGCGGAGACCGCATCAAGCAGATGGTGCGTGAGCGCGCCGATTGGTGTATCTCCCGTCAGCGTCATTGGGGTCTGCCCATTCCCGTATTCTACTGCGAGGATTGCAAGAAGCCGATCTGCAACGACGAGACGATCGCACGTGTTTCCGAGCTCTTTGCGGAATACGGCTCTAACGTATGGTATGAAAAGAGCACCGAGGAGCTTCTCCCCGAGGGCTTCGTTTGCCCGCACTGCGGCGGTAAGCACTTTGCTGCCGAGACCGACACGCTTGACGGTTGGTTCGACTCCGGCTCCACGCATTTCTCCGTCATCGACGACGTTGAGGAGACCCCGTGGCCCGCTGATATGTACCTCGAGGGTGCAGACCAGTACCGCGGTTGGTTCCAGTCCTCTCTCTTGACGGCAGTTGGTGCGAACGGCACCCCCGTAGCACCCTTTAAGACCGTCCTTACCCACGGTTGGGTCGTTGACGGCGAGGGCAAGGCAATGCACAAGTCCATCGGTAACGTCATCGTTCCCGAGGATATCGTTAAGAAATACGGCGCGGATCTTGTCCGTTTGTGGGTCGCGTCCTCGGATTATCGCGTAGACGTTCGCGTTTCCGATCCGATCTTCAAGCAGCTTTCCGATGCTTACCGTAAGATCCGTAACACCGTTCGTATTCTCATCGCAGACCTCAACGACTTTGATCCCAACAAGGATGCAATGCCGTTTGACGAGCTCTATGAGATCGACCGTTGGATCATTTCCGCAATGAACGATCTGACCCGTACGATAAGACGTGCGTACGACGAGTACGAGTTCCACGTTGTCTACCATGCGGTATGCAATTTCTGCACCACCGAGCTTTCCAAGCTCTATATCGATATCACCAAGGATCGCGTTTACACCGAGCTTGCGGATAGTGCGGCTCGTCGCAGCGCACAGACCGCGATGTACTTCGTTCTGTCCGGACTCGTTCGTTTGCTCGCTCCCATGCTCGTGTTTACCGCAGAGGAGATGTGGCAGGCGATCCCGCACAGTGCGACCGACAAGAGCGAGAGCGTATTCCTCAACGATATGCCCGCATATGACGAGGCGCTTGCCTTTACGGCTGTTGCAGACCGTTGGAACCGCCTGTTCGCAATGCGCGATGACGTAATGAAGGCTTTGGAGCTTGCGCGTGCCGAGAAGCTGGTCGGTAAGTCTCTCGAGGCAAAGATCACCCTTTACACCAAGGATGCGGAAATGCTCGCAATGCTCAATGACTTCGGCAAGGAGCTCAACACCGTATTCATCGTTTCGGGCGTTACGGTTGTTGCAGGAGATGCGCCCGCAGGCGCGCACACCGAGGGGGCTTCGGGTGTCGGCGTTCTGGTCGAGCCCGCAGACGGCTGCAAGTGCGACCGTTGCTGGAGCTTCTCTACGGAGGGCAAGCACACCGAGGAGGATGGATTTGTTTGCGCGCGTTGCGCATCGATCCTCAAGATCTGATCATAAAAAACGGAATGGGGCTGCCTGCCGTGTGCCGGCAACCCCATCCATAGTTAAAAAAAGGAGGTCGTTTCATGATATATGCCGTTTGCGCCATCGTGCTTGGCATCGTCGGGCTGGATCAGCTCACAAAGATGTTGGCGGTCGTTTATCTGCAGGGCGAGCCGTCCTTCTCACTGTGGCAGGATGTCCTGCACTTTACGTTCGTCAAAAATAAGGGCGCCGCGTTCGGTATGCTGAGCGATCAGCGTTGGGTCTTTATGATCCTTTCCACCGTCGCGATCGTGGGAATCTTTTTTTATCTTTTCAGATACCGTCCAAAAAACAAGTGGCTGATCGTTTCGCTGTCAATGATCGCGGGCGGCGGGATCGGTAATATGATCGACCGTGTTCTTTTGGGATACGTGGTTGATTTTATCGACTTTACGCTCATTGATTTTGCCGTTTTTAACGTTGCGGATTCCTTTGTGACCGTGGGTGCGGGCATTTTGATCGTATATCTGATCATCGATATCGTTCACGATTACCAAAACGGAAAGCTGAAAAAAGCGGAGCAGGAAGCCGCGAAAACGGAGCAGGACGATGCGGGACGAGATGCTTGAGATCACGGAGGCGGCATTCTGCCGCGTGGCAGAGGATCGGGACGCGGGGCAGCGCTTGGATCGGTTTGTCGCGGATACGGGTGTGCTTTCTCGCTCCGCGGTGGAAAAAATGATCGAGAGCGGAAATCTGACCGTCAACGGACAGAAAACTGCGAAGAACTACCGCTTGCGTGTGGGAGATACGGTGGAATTGGAGCTCCCCGAGCCCGAGCCCTCCGAGGCAATTCCGCAAAATATTCCGTTGGATATTCTTTACGAGGACGATGATCTTTTGGTCGTCAATAAGCCCTGCGGCATGGTCGTGCATCCTGCGGCGGGCAATCCGGACGGCACACTCGTCAACGCGCTTTTATATCACTGTCAAGGCTCTCTCTCGGGGATCGGCGGTGTCATTCGCCCGGGAATCGTGCACCGCATTGATAAGGATACCTCGGGGCTTTTGGTGGTTGCTAAAAACGACGAGGCGCATCTCGGTCTTGCGGCACAGCTTAAGGGACACCGCATCAACCGCATCTATTACGCGATCGCGATCGGAAATTTCCGCGAGGACGAGGGTACGGTCGATGCTCCCATTGGCAGACATCCCGTGGATCGCAAGCGTATGGCGGTGATCCGCAATGCAGAGCTGCGCGCACGCGAGGCGGTCACGCATTGGCGTGTGCTGGCGCGAGGAGAGGCGGCAGGGCAGAGCTTTACGCTTTTGCGCTGTGAATTGGAAACAGGGCGCACGCATCAGATCCGCGTGCACATGGCCGCCATCGGTCATCCTTTGCTCGGAGATGCGCTTTACGGCGGTGGAAACACACGCTTTGAGGCAACCCACAAAGCCTTAATCGAGGGACAGACGTTGCACGCGGCGGAATTGCATTTCACGCACCCGAGAACGGGGAAGGAGATGCATTTTATTTGTCCGATGCCAAAAAATTACGCACAGATCCAAAAAATACTCTTCCCCGATGAGGGGCACTCGGAGCAGCCGTGAAAAAACAACGCGGCTGTTCCTTTTTTGCACTCTTTTTGCCGTCAAAATGACAGAAATTCTCTTAAATTTGTGGTTTGGTCTTGACAAAGCATATAGAAATGTAGTATAATAAACTGAAAATGGATATTTATAACTTGTGCGCCGAGGTGATGCCCGTTCAGGGGCGCCTGGGTGGGAGGAAATATGGAAGAACAAAAGGGATTTGAGCTCGACTTGAAGCATATCCTCAAGCTGATTTTGAAAAAAGCTTGGTTGATCGTGCTGGTGTCCGTGCTTTGCGCGGCGATCATGATCGCATACACGTCCTTTTTCGTGGCGGATACCTACACGGTCGTTACGCAGATGACGGTAAGCAACGTGGTCGATGCACCGAACGTAGAGCAGGTCGGCATGACGTCGAGTGACGTGATCGCAGCGACGAGCTTGATCGACACATACTGTGTCATTTTAAAAAATGAAAATTCACTCAACCGTATCTTGACGGAAACGGGACTGCAGGATCGCTATTCGATAGCGAGCCTCAGATCCATGATTGCGGTCGGCGGTGTCAATGAATCGCTTGTTTTGCAGATTCAGGTCACCTCTCCAAATCCGCAGGATGCACAGGCAATTGCAAACGCGGCGACCAAGGTGCTCCAGGAGACTGAGCTGCGCGGAGCATCCGCAACGCCCTTGTATCAGGTCTCGGCGCCCGATATTGACCGTCCCGATTCCAAGGGAACGTCAACCAAGGCGATCGTTGGATTTTTGCTTGGCGCGATCGTAACCGCAATGATCCTGATCGTGATCGATCTCAAGCGTGACAATATTCACTCCGATGAATGGCTCAAGGAGACCTTTGGAGAGAGTGTGCCCGTGCTCGCAGTGATCCCCGATGTCAACCGCAACAACTTGCGCGGCAAGGGGCGTCGGTACGGCTATTACGCGCGGTACGGTTATTACAGAGCCGATCGGTCGAAGGCGGCTGATTGAAAAGAGGTCAACTATGTTGTTCAAAAAGATAAAGAATTTTAATCGGGCACAGGAGATCAGTGAAGCGGCAAAGATGGGTGCGGATCTGGACTTTTCCACTGCGGAGGCATATAATCTGCTCCGTACTAATCTTTTCTTTGCATTTCCCGGAAAGATCGGTGGACGGTGTATCGGTATTACGAGCCCCGCTCCGTCGGAGGGAAAGAGCTTTACTGCCATCAACCTTGCATATTCGCTCGCAAAGGATGGGCAAAAGGTGCTTTTGGTCGATGGAGATATGAGAAAGCCTACAATTGCGGATAAGCTTCATCTCAAACCGAATCCGGGTCTTTCCAATCAGTTGGTCGACCGTGGGGGCATGTTCGTGCAGGAGAGCGAGATGCATGAGAATTTCTTTGTGCTGACAGCAGGAAATATTCCGCCAAACCCCTCGGAGCTGATCGGCTCGGACGAGATGCGGAATGTGTTGGGCGAATATGCCAAGCAATATGATTACGTGATCGTTGACCTTCCTCCCGTCATGGAGGTGCCGGATCCGCTGATCATGGCAAAAAATCTCGACGGAATCGTCATTACGGTCAGACACGAGAGATCCTACCGCAATGAGATCAAGGAGACTGTTCGCAAGCTTCAGTTCGCGAATGCGCACATTCTCGGGTTTGTTTATAACGGATACTCCAATGCTACTCCTCATAAGCGAGGAAAAAAGCACTATGCTTACAAAAGCATAAAAAGAAAATAAAAAATACAAATATACATTTTTTTATGAAAGAGGAGAATTTTTTATGAAACGAATTGCAGCTTTCTTTGCCTTCATTATGATGAGCATTTCGGCATTTTGCCTCTCTGTCAGCGCGGCTGAGGATAAGAAAGAGGTCGTAGAGGAAGAGGCTCCCATGTTGCAGGAGTTCTTTGCAGCAAACGGTCAGATCATTCTGTTTGCGGCTCTCGGCGCATTTGCACTCATTGCGATCATCATGCTGATCGTTACGCACACCAGAAGCCGTAAGAAGTACATGAAGAAGCGCGAGAAGAAGAAGGAAGAGGCTAAGATCAGAGCGATGATCGAGGCGAAGCTCGCGGGCAAGGATATCGATGCAGATGAGAACGCAGGCGATCCCTATGCATACGATCCCTACTACGCATACTACTATGGCATGCCCCCCCAGCAGCCCCAGCAGCCTCAAAAGGAAGCTGAGCCCTCTTGGAATCATCCTACATACAAGACACTCGAGAACAGCGCTGTTGAAGTACCTGCACGTGACGTCAAGGCAGTTCCCGAGATCAAGGAAGGACCCGCAAAGCAGGTCAAGGCAGTTGCTATGGTTCAGCCCGTTGTGGTTAAGGATCTCGTTACGGTTCCCCGTGATTGCCCCAAGTGCAAGACCGTAAAGCTTGAGGATGCGAAAAAGGATAACAGCACGGCGAAGAAGGTCGTTGCAACCGTTGCTCTGACTGCACTCGGCTGCCATCTTCTTGGAAAGCTCAAAAAGTAAAAATGACAACAAACGATTGCCCGTGCTCTCTATGGGCAATCGTTTTGCTTTATGAGGTGTTGATTTATGGAAAAAACGAATCGGACTTGGAACTCCATCGTGGATTTTCACACACATTTGTTGCCCGCGATCGATGACGGCAGTGCGTCTGCCGAGGAGACAGACCTGCTTTTGGCGGCGCAAAAGGAGCAGGGAATCGGCGCTGTGATCGCGACACCTCACTTCTACACAGAAGAGGGGCAGCTGGAGGATTTTCTTTCGCGTCGTGCGCAGGCGTGCGAGAAGCTACGGTCTGTGTATGATCCTATGCGCCACCCAACGGTCTATCTCGGTGCGGAGGTCGCGTTCTTTTCGGGAATTGGGCACAGCCGCTTGGTGGAACGTCTGACCGTTGAAGGAACGAATGCCATCCTTGTGGAAATGCCGTTTCGGCGGTGGTCGGATTACGAGATCGAGGAGTTGGCGGCTCTTCGAGAGGGCATGGGGCTGATCCCCATTGTTGCTCACATCGAGCGATATGAGAAATATCAAAAGCACAAAACAGTGGAGCGGTTGGTCGAGCGCGGCGTGCTTTTCCAAGCAAATGCGGAGCATTTTTTGGATGCAAAGACCGAAAAACGTGCGATTAAGGATTTCCTTCGCGGCAAGATTGCTCTGCTCGGCTCGGATTGCCACAATCTGACCCATAGAGTACCCAACCTTTCCAATGCATTGTCCTTGATCTGTGAATATCGAGACGGCGAGGATGCGATCGAGGAGATGAGAATGCTTCAAGATTTTCTCCTGAAAAATGCAAAGCCCATTGAAAAATAATGACAAATATATTGACAAAATTCCCTTTTTGGAGTATAATAAAAGCCGATTTCGATTTTTATCTCCAAGGAGGGAATTTTTATGGCATACAAAAGAGTTTTGACGATACAGGATATTTCCTGTGTGGGACAGTGCTCGCTCACCGTCGCGCTTCCGATCATTTCGGCGTGCGGTGTAGAGACCGCGATCCTTCCGTCAGCAGTCCTGTCTACCCATACGGGCGGATTTAAAGGCTTTACATTTCGAGATCTGACAGATGATATACCCGCAATTGCGGCACATTGGAGAAGCGAAGGGATCAAGTTTGATGCGATCTACACGGGTTATCTCGGTAGCACCAAGCAGATCGACTTCGTAGCGGACATTCTTGAAACGATGGGCAACGAGACCTGTGTTCGTGTCATCGACCCCGCAATGGCAGACAACGGCAAGCTTTACGTCGGCTTTGACGATGCGTACGTCGCGGCAATGCGAAAGCTCTGCACAAAGGCGGACGTGCTCCTGCCCAATATCACCGAGGCTTGCTTCCTCACGGGTGAGGAGTTCAAGACCGAGTACGATCGCGCATATATTGATGCTTTGCTGGAAAAGCTTGTGGCAATGGGCGTGAAAACGGTCGTGCTGACGGGCGTGAGCTACCGCAAGGACAAAACGGGCGTGGTCGTGTACGATCACGGCGTGTATCATTATTATGAGCATCGCAAGATCGCAAAGGGCTGCCACGGAACGGGCGACGTTTACGCATCCGCGTTTTTCGGCGCGCTAATGCTGGGCAAGAGCTTGAACGACTCTGCGCGTATTGCGGCGGATTACACGGTGGAATGCATTGAAAACACCCAGGGCGATCCTACGCATTGGTACGGTGTGAAGTTCGAAACGGCACTTGCGTCCTTGATGAACATGATCCATGAATAAAATTAAAGGCTATCTCAACGGTGAGATAGCCTTTTTAATTTCGTTTCAGAGTTTAACAGATCGATCCTCAATCGCGGTCTTAACGCCGTCAATATCCTTGGGCGGCTCAACGCCATAGAGCCATTCGGTTTGCGCTCCCTTGACGGTGATCTCGCCGTCCTCGGTCACGGTGACGATGGCAGAGAGAGGCTCTGTAAAGAACCACGTATTTGTTCCTTGGCGGAGTTTGTTGAGCGGAAAATCTTCTGTGGTCGTTGCATTGCCGTTTTCGTCGTAGTCGGTGAAACGGAAGGTGTGATCGTCTGCGTAGTGGTATTCCGTGTGCTTTTCCCAGTAGCCGTTGACCGCTGTGTTGACGTCAAAATAGGCAACACCGTCGCGGACTGCGAAGTGATCCGTGTGCTCGTGTCCGTTGATCGCAAGAAGCACAGTGCCGGGGTATTTTGCAAAGATCGCACGTACCGTGTCCGCTTCCGCATTGCGATACCAGAGTCCCGAGAAGCATGCGTGAGAGACAACGATCGCCTTCATGTTCTTTTTTGCGGCATCGGCGAGAAGCTTGTCAAGCCATTCGAGCTGTGTGGGGGCAAGGCTATCGCTCTTGACATTGCCCGCAGGGCAGCCGTAGGAGGCAGGGCGATTGTGCTCCCATTTTCCCTCGGTCGGAGAGTAGGAGTAGTTGGAATCAAGACCGATCAAACGAAAGCTCTTAATATCGGTGTACCAATAGCCGATCGGCTCGCCGTTTTCCGCTTCTCCAAAGTTGACGGGACTGTTGCAGAGCAGGGGGGTGACGTTTTCCATCGAGTTGCCGACGGTCTCCAACTCGTGGTTGCCGTAAACGCCGTATACGGGAAGGTTGTATTGGTTTTGGTGATATGCGCGCATCAATTCGGGAGAACCCGCATAATCGTTGCAAAAGTCACCCACGTGGAGGACGAAATCGATGTTTTCCTTGTTTGCGCGGACAAGGATCTGCTCCAGATGCTCAATGCTTGAGGAATACATCCTTTTTTTGTAGTGTAAATCGGCAAAAACGCAAAATTTGATCATGCTTTTTCTCCTTTTCTGCGATGGTAACGTTACTTTTATTATATCTGTGAAGATGGATATTGTCAAGACTTTTGAAAATAAAACCGCTCTGTTCGGAGCGGTTTTATCATTCAAATCAAAAGATGGGATAGCCTGCTTTCTCGTGCGCCTCGATCAGATCGTTGCACATTGCCACGATCTCGTCAAGCGACAGCTCCGCACCCGTGTGGGGATCCATCATAGCTGCCTGATACAAGGTCTCTCTCTTGCCCGTGTGAGCCGCCTCGATGGTGAGGAGCTGGGGATAGATGTTAGAGGAGTTCATTGCCGCGAGCTGCGTGGGAAGCGCGCCGACGTAGGTGGGGGTGACTCCGCTTGCATCAACAAGGCAGGGAACCTCAACGCACGCCTCTGCGGGAAGGTTGGGGATGAGTCCGTTGTTGATGACGTTTTCGCCGATCTTGTAGGGCACGTTGGTGACCATTGCCTCCATGATGTGGGACGCATACTCTCTCGATCTCTCGTGCTGGACGTTGCCGCCTGCCATGAGCTCTTCCTTCTGTGCCTGCCACTTCTCGATCTGCTTGACACAGCGGCGCGGATATTCGTCAAGCGGGATGTTGAACTTCTCGATCAGATCCTCGCGACCGTGCTTGATGTAGAAGGGGTTGTACTCCGCATTGTGCTCGCTGCTTTCGGTACAGTAGTAGCCGAACTTGTCGATGTAATCGAGTCGAACCATATTGCTGTGCTTTTCGCCCGCGTTGCGGATCTTTGCGAGACGGCGAAGCTCGGGGTAGATATCGTTGCCATTCTTATCGGTGATGGAAAGGAGCCATGCCATGTGGTTGATGCCCGCAATCTTGGAGATATAATCATCGGGGTTCCAATCGAGCTTCAAGGTTTTGAAGAGCGAATTGACACAGACCTGCACGCTGTGGCAAAGACCAACGGTCTTGACACCCGTGTGGCGCTGCATATAGCCCGAGAGGATCGCCATGGGGTTGGTGTAGTTGAGAAACCAAGCGTCGGGGCAGACCTCCTCCATATCGCGCGCGAAATCCTTGAGAACGTGAATGGTACGCATACCGCGCATGATGCCGCCAATGCCAAGGGTATCTGCAATGGTCTGGCGCAGACCGTATTTCTTGGGAATTTCGAAGTCAATGATGGTGCAGGGATCGTAAAGACCGACCTGAATTGCGTCGATTACGAAATTCGCGCCGCGAAGTGCTTCCTTGCGGTTCTCAACGCCGAGGTATTTGGAAATCTTTGCGCGTCCTTGGTTGATGCTTTGGTTCATAGCGGTGATCAGAAGATAAGACTCCTCCAAGCGCGCACCGTCGATGTCATAAAGTGCGATTTCCACGTCGTGAAAAACGTCGCACATCATGGTGTCGCCAAGTACGTTCTTGGAAAAAACGGTGCTTCCCGCACCCATAAATGTAATTTTCATTTCAAATCTCCTTTTTTGTTTTTTATGTTTGTTATATTATATCTCTTTTTTTTCGCAATTGCTATTGCATAAGGTAACATAAATATGGTATAATGTAACTATTCCAATGGAGGAGGCAGAAAATGAAGAGGGATTTTATTTTGGTCGATCGACATCTTGCAGAGCTCAATCCGCTGATCTTTGGTGAGGAGGCGTGCGAGAGCGGTCACAGCTTTGGTCCCGCGATCCGCAAATATACGCTGATCCACTACGTTTGCCAGGGAAAGGGGATCCTTTATAAGGGAGGACACGCTTATCCCGTTCATACGGGCGAGATGTTTATTATATTGCCCGATGAAGTGACAAAATACGTAGCGGACGAGAGTGATCCGTGGGTCTACCGTTGGATCGGCTTTGACGGAGCTTTGAGCCGAAAATTTGCCGAGCTTCCGCCCGTTGTAGCGGTATCGGACGTGTATTTTCAAAGTGTCGGAAGTGTTTTGGCGCTTGGCGGCGTGGTGGAATATATTCTTGCGGGACGTCTGTTTGGGCTTTTGTCCGAGCTTCTTTCGGGTGTTAAGCGACACAACCACTACGTGCGGAAGGTGCAGGATTATATTAAAAATTCTTATATGCATGAGATCCGTGTTGAGCAGATCGCGGAAAGCCTCAGCCTCGATCGCCGTTACCTCACAAGGCTTTTTAAGGAGAAAACGGGAAAAACGATACAGGAGTATTTGATATCCGTTCGCATGGAGGAGGCGAGGCGCTTGCTTACCGAGGGCTACGGTGTTGCCGAAGCCGCGCTTCTGTGCGGTTATCCCGATGCCTGCAACTTCTCCAAAATGTTCAAGCGTATCTATTCCGTCAGCCCCGCTCGCTGGAAGAAGGGGTAGTGGAGTGTGAAGAAGGGGTAGTGGAGTGTGAAGAAGAATGTGGGGAGAGAGGGGACTTTTGAAAAAGTCCCCTCTCTCCCCACCCCCCTCTCACCTTCAAAACCTTGTCACAGAAACAGAGTGCGTGGACTCTTTTATGAGTCCACGCACTCTGTTTTGTAACAAGCCCTCTCTTGTAAGAGGGCTTGTTACGCTTTCGGTTATTCCTGCTGATATCTTGTAAATAAGGAGTTGTATTGGTCAGCGATCTGATTCCACGTATCGCGGTCGACCGCTCCCGTTTGACGCAGGACGTTGTGACTCTGGAAGGCATTGACGGCGGCTTTTGTCGGTTCGTCGAAGGTGCCGTTGACGCTAAAATCACCAAGGTCGCTATAGCTATGTGTCAGCTCATCAAGCATATATTGGAGAAGCATAACAAGTACGCCCGTTGCACCGAGGGCAAGCTCATAATCTGTTGGCGTACGAGGGAAAAGCGCAATGGGGCGGGGCTGTGAATTTTTTGCGAGCGAGGCGCGGTAGAGGGCATAAAGCAGCTCCCACGTTTCCTGATCGGCTTTTCCCGTCACGGGCAATCCCTTGAGCTTTTGGAAGGCACGGAGCGCATTTTGCGTGTCCGTTTCAAAAATACCGTCAACGGGAGGTGCCTTGATGCTTTCCTCGTCGTAGGAGAGCTGTCGCAGATAGCGTTGGAGATTGAGAATTGCCTGGGCTTCCGTATTTTGATCGGGCATGATCTTCTCCTTTCTTACGTTCCAAGCTCAAAGCCGGGGTACTGTCCGTCACGGAGCTGTCCGCCAATCGTCAGCGTTTCAAAAAGCTGTGCGATCTCGGTCCACGTAATGGCATTGACGACACCCGTTGCGGGAAGACCGAACTCGTTTTGAAACGCGATGACCGCCTCCTGCGTGCGCGGACCGAAGTAGCCCGTTGGATTGGTGCTGGGAATGCTTGGATACGCCCCGGCGATGACGTTGAGATATTCCTGCAGGAGGCGTACCGATTCGGAATCCGCACCGACACGGAGCGGCACGCCGCCAAAGGGAACGGCACGCCCCTCAACAAATTCGAGCGGGATCGTATTGACGATTCCAAGGTAGGCGCGGTAGAGCTGATTCCACGTCACCTCACCCATAATACCGTCTGCGGGCAGACCGAAGGTGCTTTGCACGTCCCGCACTGCGGCTTGCGTGCTCTCGCCATAAACGCCGTCGATCGCGATAAGGGGAATGGTATCGTAGTATTGCGAGACGTAGGCGATATAGTATTGCATATTGCGCACGTCGCTGCCCGAATCCCCCAATTGCAACACCTCGGGAAATTGCTGCGTGACCTCATTTAGCGTAATACCCTCAGCATTGAGATCGTTGAGGCGTTTTACGCCAATGTAAATATTTTGAACGGTGTACCACGTCGTAGGACCTACGATGCCGTCGGGAGTGAGACTGAAGATCTCCTGGAAGCGGCGCACAGCAGCCTCGGTATCGGTCCCGAAGATGCCGTCGATCTCCACGATCTTGGGGATCGATGGGTAATTATTTGCAATGCGATTGAGGCGGATCTGCAGAGTGCGTACGTCGTTGTTTACACTACCCAAGCGGAGTGGGACGGTGGGCGCACTCGGCTCGTTGCCCGCAATGGGGGCATTGCGTACCAATTCAATGTCGTCGCCGTAGTAAAATTGAAGGATCTCGTAGGGGGTGTAGCCCTGCTCTGCAAGCTCAACGCTCCCCCATTGGGAGAGCCCGTTGCAGGTCACGGTGGTGCCGTTGCAGTATTGCGCAAAGAGCGGCTCGATGCTGCCCGCACGGCGAATGTAGTCGTTGAAAAGCTCTCCCGCGATCTGTCTGATATTGTCAAAAATATCTCGGTTATGAACGAAAAACTGATCGAACGCGGTGGTTGAGGTAATGTCAAAATCGTAGCCTCGTGTGCGGTAATATTCCGTGTAGACACGGTTGAGTGCGTAGGAGATCTGCGCGTACATATTGGCACGGATCGCGTTCTCGGGCCAGGTCGGATAGATCTCACTTGAAGCAACGTTGGCAACGTATTCAAGGAAGGGGAGGGTGACGTTTTCGGCGGGTTGGTCGGGGGGGCCGAGATGAACGGTGATGCTTTGCGGAATGATCGGTGTTTGTGGCATAGTCGGTCACGGATCCTTTCTGCTTGAAATGATAGAGGACTCAAAGCGTGGGGGCTTCGCTCTCAAAAGCGCGGGTGCTGTCGGGGGTGCAGGAATCGCTTTGTCCGTTTTCGGGAAGGGGGATAAGATCGGCGGGCTGAATGGCGGTGATGCCGTCAAAAATGGGGATCCCCGAATAGAGCTGGTCATAGTAGCCCTCCAGCCGCACCTCCGCGACGTAGGAGGCATATGGCTTTCCGTTGCCGGGGCGCATGGAGGAGGCGCGAGGCGGTGCCTCCAATGGGATCCTTGCGGTGTTTCCGTCCGTTCCGCTGACGAGTGTTGCAATCGCGTCTCCCGCGGCTTCATTCTCTTGCGGAAGATGATTGCGGATGGTGATTTGCGCCCCTTCAAGCGGGATAGAGCCGCGTGCGGTGGTCACGTGAATGACCAGATATCCCTGACCCGCGGACGGTGTGCTTTGCGTGCTTGGTTGATCTCTGTACATAAAAAACTCCTTTTTGCGGTAGAAAGATGGCGTTCTGTACCATTCTATGCGCAAAAAGGAGATTTGATAAAAAACGCACACCGATTTTCGATGTGCGTTGAATGTTTGCTGTGATTATAACGTGCAGATCAGCTGCTCGAGCGCAGTGTAGCCCTTTGGCGAGAGCTTAAGCGCGGCATCGGCGGTAAGGCAGGCATCAAGGGCGCGGCGGAGTCGCTCGGGTGAGGTGTTGCGCAGGCTCTTCTGGTAAAGTCCGACCTTGTATTCGTGCAGCTTGAGGATCGATGCAATCTCGGAGGCGGGAGCGCCCTCCGCGGTCATTGCGCGAACGCTGACCATCTCGCAAATCACGCGGATCACGTCGGAGAGGATTATGATCGGCTCTACGCGTCGAAAACGGTAGTCCGCAAGGATCTCAAGCGCGGCGCTCGGTCGGTTTTCCATGATCGCATTGGTAAAGGCAAAGGCATCGTACTCGGTGGCAGAGATGCAGACGTGCTTCATATCCTCGAGTGTTGCGTCGGTTTTGCCGTGCGCACGGAGATAAAAGCTCAATTTGTCGATCTCGTTGGCGAGAACGAACATCCCCTTGCCGCAGTAATCCACCATCTGCGCGCAGAATTCGGGAGAAGCGGAGATGCCGTTGTGGGCAAAGTGTTTTTGTGTCCATGCCGCAAGCTTTGCGGGAGTACTGCGTTCAAAATTGACAGCGGTGAGATGCTCGCAGAGCTTGGAGAGCGTTGCGGAGGGGCGCTTGGGAAGATAGCCCGCGTCAAAGCAATCCGAGGCGACCGTGATGATGAGGACGTTGTAGTCGTAGTGCGCAAGCTCCGAAAGGACAGAGCAGAGCTCCTCCAGCTCGTTCGGCTTCATGGTCAGGAAATTGAGACCGCTGACCACAACGAGCTTTTTGTCCGCCATCATGGGCATGGGCATCAGCGCATCGAGAAGCTTTGCGGGGGTGAAATCAAGCGCTTCCAGCTTCAGTTCATTAAAAAAGGAAAAGGTAGGATCGGGGCATATTGCTTCGCGAGCGGTCTTGACGGCAAAGGATTTTAAATAGTCCTCTTCGCCGAAAAAAAGATAACCGCTTGCGGGGTTGCTTTTGATTTCTTTGCGATAATCCGCTTCCTTGATCATGCGCACGGTAACGTCCTCCTTTCCTGTATTAACAGTATTATTATAACATGGCTTGATAAGAAAGTCAACTTTTGAGGGGCTGAATAGGGCGAAAAAAATAAAAATTTTTTTGATTTAGGTATTGACAAAGAAATGATTTTGTGATATAATACCGAGGTAACTGCGAGAGCGGCAGTCATGCGAGTGTAGTTCAATGGTAGAATCCCAGCCTTCCAAGCTGGTCGCGTGGGTTCGATTCCCATCACTCGCTCCAATGAGTTTGCTTCCCAGACATGGGGAGCAAACTTGTGTATGTGCCTTTAGCTCAGTTGGATAGAGCAACTGCCTTCTAAGCAGTAGGTCGGGGGTTCGAATCCCTCAAGGCACGCCAATTTCATATGGTGGGATTAGCACAGTTGGTTAGCGCGTCAGGTTGTGGCCCTGAAGGTCGTGGGTTCGAATCCCATATCTCACCCCAAACAGAAAACCCGAGGCAAACGCCTCGGGTTTTGTGTTTGGGGTGAGATCATACTAGACATTCGAAGCCACGCATTTGCTAGCAAATGCCGGGAACGCGCGCAAGAAGAACAGGGGATAACGCAGAGTGAGCGCGCGTTTGGGTTCAGAATCCCATATCTCACCCCAAACAGAAAGCCCGAGGCAAACGCCTCGGGTTTTGTGTTTGGGGTAAGATCATACGAAACATTCTTGCCCGCAGGGCACAAATGAATTTTCCACTCTCCGTTGAGTTGCTTTGTCCGTTTCGTTGGTTTACAAGCATGAAATACTATGCTATAATAACAGTACGGTACCGAAAACATAACTGGAGGATGAAAATATGACAGTAGGGCAGAGGATCAAGCTATATCGCAAGGATTGTGGCTTGACACAGAGTGAGCTTGCGGAGTTGATCGGTGTTTCGATGCAGGCGGTTTCCAAATGGGAAACCGACGCGGGGATGCCCGATATTTCGCAGATTATTCCCTTAGCAAGAGTGTTGGGAACTTCAACGGATATGATTTTGGGCTACCTTGATGATGGACATTTGAAGGAAGCGGAGTACATTCGTGAGCAGCTTCCCGATATCAATTTGCTGACCGATCCTGCTGAAATTGCAGATCTTTATGTGCGTGCAAAGGCATTCTTTCAAAAGCACCCCAACGTGCCGGATATCGCATTGGTCTGTCTGGAATGTGTGACTGCGCAAATATCCGAAAAGAGTTCGCGAGTAAACCGTGCAGAGACGTTGGAGGAGATCGAGCGCTACGGAAACAGTGTTTTTCGTTACGAGACCGATGCCGATCGTATCTGCAAGGCATATTGCCTGATGTCGAGAGCCTACGATCTTTTGGGAGAGGGCGGAAAAGCCGAGGAAATGATCAATCGCGTGCCGATGATTTGGGGTGACCGAAGCTATTGGGAGGCGGAGATTGCGTTTGCCGACGGTAAATATGACATCGCTCTTCATAAAGTAAAGGAAAGCTTTGCGGTCAAGGCGAGATTTATTGCACGCTGTATTCGCATGGTGACGTGGATCACGGGAAAGACCGAAACAGAGGATGTTGATGAGCACGGAATTGCTTTGCAGGAATATATGCTTCGTATCATTGAGGCGTTCCTTTCGGGGGGCGATTACCTTCCTTGGCGGCAGGTTCACCAAAAGTCGAGCTTGCATCTGTCACTTGTCCGCAGATACATGAAGATTGGTGATGTTGAACATGCGATAGACCATTATGAGAGATTGGCAGCTCTTTCGGATCGCTATCTTGCTGCACTTGAAAGTGGGAGGTTTGGTAATAGCTTGATGTTTGAGTACGAATCGGATGGCTGCTGTGACGGTAAAAAAGCATTGGAAGAAAAGCTTCAAAAGGCACGTGCGTATTTACCGAACGAGGCATAACAAAAGCGCACACCGCGAAAGCGGTGTGCCTTCTTTTTACTGAATTTTCCTACCCAAGATACGCGCCCTGCGCGAGGAGATTTTCGCGGAGCTCTCGGATGGGGAGGTCCTTTGCGGCAACGCCCGTTTGGCTTGCCATTGCCGCGGCAATTCCAGCCGCGTGTCCCATTGCCATGCAGGGGGGCATAACGCGGATCGCGCTGTGTGCCAATCTGTCAGACGAAACGGTCTTACCTGCCGACCACACGTTGTCAAAATCGCGGGCAACGAGACAGCGGTAGGGAATTCCGTAGTGGTCGAGGGTGCTGAATTCGATCCGCTTGGAGTTGTCGTGCGTATGAACGTCGACCGTGCTTGCGACAATGGCAATGCTATCCTCGGGAACACGGGACTCAAGCATATCCGCGTGAGTCAGAACGTACTCGCCCACAATGCGGCGGGACTCGCGAACACCAACACGGTCGGAGGTCTGCATGAGGCGCGCGTTTTGCATACCCGGGATGCGTCTGACAAGAAAATCGAAGATCGCGTGCGCCTGCTCTCTGCCCTCGATCTCTGCCTCGATCATCTGCTCGGGATCGGTGGGATCGAGATTGCGGTCGATCTGGCACATATTGATGCTCCAAACACCGTTGGGAAGCTCATAGGCACGCACCTTAAGACCGTTGCAGGGAAAGCCGTTCTTTTCACGCTCGTCCGCGATGATGTCCATAAACGCGCGCAGTCGCTCGTCATCTGAGGGGAGGAGCAGGTCGTCCAGGACTTGCTTGTCGACGTTATCGATGAGGAAGAAGGTAGACACGGGCTGTACCGCGCCGCTCTCGTCGGAGAACATCGTCTCGCCGCCTGCCATGTGGCAGACCGTTGCGTCACCCGTGCAGTCGATTACGGCTTTTGCTTCCATGCGGTAGAAGCCGTTGCCCGTTGCAAAGGTGCAAGCGGTGATGCGACGTCCCACGGTCTCCGCGCCTACAAAAAGATAGCGATATTTGAGGATGACTCCTGCTTCACGGCACATCCGCTCCATGACGAGCTTGAGCTTTTCCTTGTCGACGGGGGTGACACCGTTGTGGCCCTTCAGCTTATACGCCGCGTAGCTGCTGCCGTTGCGACATTCTGCGGGAGGGATCGCTCCGCCGATTGCAACGAGACGGTCGACAAGATCCGCAAACACGCCGCGAATGAGCTGTGTGTCTCCTGCCTGATTGAAGGACGTCATGAAGGGCGCGACAAGTCCCGCGGTCGCGGTTCCGCCGAGATAGCTGTTTTCTTCCGTGAGAATGACCTTTGCTCCTTGACGTGCCGCCGCAACAGCCGCCGCAAAGCCCGCAACGCCACCACCTACGACCAATACGTCGCAAAATTCTGTTTTTTTGATCTCAACCTCAAATTTCATAGCTGACTCCTTTTATTTGTTTTCATTTTTATTATATACGCATTCCTTGACAATGAAAATGCAATATGTTATAATATAATATATAATATCTTACAAAAAGAGGCGATGAATATGATCGTGACCTTGACGGACAGCTATATGACAACGAGAGAGGAATTTCAACTGACATACGGATGTCAGGAGAGCCATATTTTGCTTTATTTGACAGAGGGGTCATTTTCTTGCAATATGGATGGGAGCGAATGGGTGGCGCGTGCGGGGGATCTTGTCTATTTTGATCCCGAGACGCCTATGAGCCGCCACGTGCTGGAGCCGCTCAAGTTTTTATATATTAAATTTCAGATCAAGAGAGAGGAGCTTTTTTCGGAGCGCGCAGGACTCAGACGTGCGGTGGGCGGTCGCGTGCGCGAGGATCTGCTTGAGATCGAGCGTCTGTCCTCACTTCGCACGCAAATGGGTGTACGGATGCGTGAGCATTACCTCAACGATCTCTTTTTGACCCTATCAAAGTTGCCTGCGCCCGATGAGGAGATCGTGACGCCCTTGACGGTGCCAAAGGGAAGCTTTGCGCCGATCGCGTATATGAAAAAAATGTTGGATAAGGAGCTATCCCTTGAGCGGATCGCGCGTGCGTGCGGTGTTTCGGTTTCTGCCTTGGAGAGCAAATTCCGTGCCATGTACGGTGTTTCGGTCTATCGGTATCTGATCGGGCTGCGCATGGAGGAGGCACAGCGTCTGCTTGCCGAGACCTCCTATACCGTGACCGAGATCGCGGGGCGGTGCGGATATGAAAATCTTTTCTATTTTTGCAACGTTTTCAAAAAGCATTGCGGCATGACACCGACCGAGTATCGGAAATTACACTTGATATAATAAAAAGAAGCGGGGACGGCGTTTGGCGCTGTCCCCGCACGGTGTTATTTTGCTTTATTTTTTCATACCGAACGTATCGGGGTTGTGCCCCGAGCCCGCAAAGTATTCCATGGCGTTGATGGTAGCCATATCGATATCCGAAATGACAAAATCGAAGACGTCGGCATTCTCGGCAATGCGCGAGGGAGTCACAGACTTGGGGAGGGGAAGCACGCCGTTCTGCACGCACCAGCGGATGCAGAGCTGTGCCACGGTCTTGTTGTATTTTGCGGCGATCGAGAGGAGCGTGGGATTATCCAGCATCTTTCCGCGACCGAGCGGACCCCATGCCTCCACGAGGATGTTGTGCTTGTTGCAGTAGTCGAGCGTTTCCTGCTGAAGCTGACCGGGATGAAGTTCGATCTGATTGACCATCGGCACGACTTCGCTCTCAACAAGCGCTTCAAGATGATGGGGAAGGAAATTGGAAACACCGATGGAGCGGATCTTGCCTGCCTTGTAAAGCTCGGTGAGTGCCTTCCAGGTGGAGAGATTGACAGCGTTGAAGTCGTCGTACTGAAGCGGCGATGCGGGCCAATGGATGAGATAAAGATCGAGGTAATCCAGCCCAAGGTCGGAAAGGCTCTTCTCAAATGCCGCCATCGTCTTATCGTATCCGCGGCAATCGTTCCAAACCTTGCTGGTGACAAAGATCTCCTCGCGCGCGAGGCCCGAGGCGCGAATGCCCTCGCCAACGCCCACCTCGTTTTCATATTTCGCGGCGGTATCGATGTGGCGATAGCCTGCCTTCAGTGCCGCCAGCACCGCATCTGCCGCCTGATCGTTGGTGGTCAGCCAGGTTCCGTAGCCCACGCAGGGGATTTTTACACCGTTGTGTAAGGTAAAGGTATCAAACAAACCCTTCATAGTTAAGCTCTCCTTTTCATTTGTTGATTTTAGTATACCACAGATGAATGCGTTTTTCAAGTGGGCGGTTGATTTTTTGCCTTCTCTGTGTTATACTGAATTCAGAAAAAGCAAGGAGTGAGAGGATGTATCAAAGAGAGATCAAAAGCGATTTTACGGCAAGCTGGATCGCCGCTCCCGAGGAATTGCTCGCAAGCTTTGATGCCGCGCGCCCGGAGGAGTTTCCCAATTCCAAATTCATATGGGGACGTGATTACGTCCGTCAGCATCTTGGACGTGTATTTTCGGTCAAGGGCGGAGTTAAGCGTGCGTTTTTGCATTTTTCGTGCGATAATATTTTTGACGTGTTTCTCAACGGCGAGCGTGTTGTTTCGGAGGAAAAGAACGCAAAACGCGAGGTCGTGTTGCGTGAGGGTGAGAACGTTCTCTGGCTTCGTACCTACCAGACCGCTACAAACGAGCGCTTTACCTCTGCCATCATCGGAGGTATTGGGATCGAATACGCGAACGGAAGCTACGGTGAGGTGGTGACCGACGAGGGCTTTTGTGTCAAGCGATTGGTGGATTTTTGGGTCACGGAGGAGCCGAAGGGGTGGGAGGATCATCTTGGAGACGAGCGTGAGATCCCACTGATCACCGCAGATCGCCATCCCATTGCCATCAAGCGGTCCTGCTATTTTCGTCGCACATTTGCCGCTTCCCGAGAGGTGCGCCGCGCCATTCTCTACGCGAGCGCGCAGGGCTGCTACGAGCCTTACCTCAACGGAAAACGCGTGACCGATGCGCAATTCATGCCCTCCTGCGCGGACAAGGCAAAGGAATATCAGAAATTCGACGTGACCGACCGCATCCAGAGCGGGATGAACGTGATCGGCGCGATTACGGGCAACGGCTGGTACAACTGCGCCGCCTATGGACGTATATTTGCCAATCTGCCATCCTTGATGATGGAATTGGTGATCGAATACGCAGACGGGACGCATGAGACGGTCAAGACCGATGAGACGTGGGAGGTTGCGCCCTCTCCCTTGACGGATAACGATTTGCAATACGGCGAGCGATACGATGCGCGATTGGAGATCGACGGCTGGTGTGAGGCGCGGGAAGTTGACACGGCGTGGGTGCCCGCGGCAGTCGTTCCCACACCGTTTAAGTCGTTGCTTTGTCAGAATTATCCACCTGTTCGTGCCGTGGGTGAGCATGCCTGCCATCCGATTCGCGAGATCACAAAGGGCGTTTGGCTCTATGATATCGGCATCAATATCGCGGGTACGGTCAAGATCAAATTGCATCATCCCAAGCGCGGGCAACGCATCCTTTTGCAGTGCTGTGAGCGCTTGGACGAGAACGGTATGCCCGAATTGGGTGCGTACGGCGCGGTCTACTTCCAGCAGGACACGCTTCCGAGCGGAAAATCGCCGTGGTGTCTGCGAAATCTCAACGTCTACACGGCAAAGGGTGAGGCATATGAGGAATACGTGCCGCGCTTTTCCTACACGGGCTTTCGATACGTTTACGTCAGCGGAATGGAGAACCCGCCTGCGGGGGACGAGCTTGTCGCGATAGAGCTGCACAACGATCTCTGCGAGATCGGTGCGTTCTCTTCGTCGGATCGCTCACTTGCGCGCCTGTGGGAGGCGGTGAGGCAGACGTGGAAGAACAATTGCTTCAACGGCCCCACGGACTGCCCGACGCGCGAGAAGAATTTCTGGAACGGTGACGCGCAGATCTTCTCGTATGCCGCTTGCTGGTACACGGACGCGGATGCCTTCCTCGGTCGTTGGGCTGACGTGGGGCGAAAGATGCAACCGGGTCCCTACGGATGGGAGGATGAGGAATACGCTATCCCGTGGACGCTTTACAAATTTTTCGGAGACTGCGAGATCCTGCGTGTTAAATATCCCGATATGCTTGCGTTGATCGAAAAGCGGTGCGAATTTGACGGGATGATCCTGCCCCAAAATCCGCACTCGCCCTATAATGATTGGCTCAATCCAACGGGACAGAATCTTTCCCCGCAGTTCTTTAGCGGATGCTGGCATCTGCGGATGCTGGATATCGTCTCGCGAGTGGCGGACGTGCTTGGAGATACCGAAAGAAGAGATATGTTGCGCGCGCAATTTGAAGTGGGGCGTGCGGAATTCAATCGTCTCCATTATGATGCGAAAAAAGCGGAATATGATGAGCGGCTTCAGAGTGCGTTGGTATTTCCGTTGGCATTTGGCATCGTTCCCGCAGAGGATCGCAAAAGGGTAGGAGACACGCTATGCCGCTATATTGCCGAGAGCAACGGTGCTTTGACCACGGGTTTTTTGGCTACGCGCTACTTGCTTCACGTGCTTGCCGATACGGGGCATTTTGACACGGCGATCGCACTTTTGCATCGCAAGGAGTTCCCATCATGGAATTACGTATTCGACACGGGCGCGACCAACATGACCGAGAGCTGGCTTGGCATGAAGGATCCCGACAAATCCCTCAGCATGAGCCATTTTTCGCTCGGCTCGGTGGTCACCTTCCTATTTGAGTATTTGGGCGGTATCCGCGTGGAGGAATGTGCGGCGGGCTTTACGCACGTCGTTTTGCACCCTTGCTTTGATCCCACCCTGGGCGACTGCGAGGTGCGCTACCGTACACCGCAAGGCGAGATCCGCTCCGAGTGGCATTATGAAAACGGAAATCCCGTTTGGAGCTATTCGATTCCGGACGGTGTCAGCTTTGAGATCATAGAATGATAAAAAAGAGCAAACGCGCTGCGTTTGCTCTTTTGATTTGATTGTGATTATGCTCTTTCCGCGGGAATAGCGGCAACGAACTTTTTGACAAGTCCTTCCTGTACGAGCGCCTCGGTCTTGCTGTAGGGGAGGTGATAGTCCTCGGGAGCAAAGTCCTTAACGGGGGGCAGGGCAAGGTCGTTCTCGCAGATCTGACGGATGAGATCCATAACGAACTTGAACTTACGGTCACCGCGGACCTTGATCAGCGCGGGAACTGCTGCGTACTTCTTCTTGTCGGAAACGTCAACGACCTCGTAGGAAGCATCCTCGAGCGTCTTGGGATCGATTGCGAGGTAGATGTAGAGAGTCTTGGACTTCGCTACGATCTTTGCAACCTGCGTACGTCCCTTGTTGATGCTCTCGTTGCTCCAGCTTACGCGGCTCTTGACACCCTTGTAGGAGAGCAGCTGATTCTTGATCTCGGTGTAATAATCCTGGACGTTACCTTGAGACTGGATGAGGCGAGACATGAAGCTACGGCGATAACGCGTTACGAGCGTGACCTCACCGCGCGCCTCCTGTGCGAGCATCTCCTGATACTTCTCGGGCTCCTCCATAACGTCTATGTAATCGAGCTTAAGGGAAGCGAGACCTGCGGGGAGGCTATCCTCGTCGTCCTCGTCCTCGTCATTCTCAACGGGCTCAACAGCGGCAAATGCCTCAACTGCGGGAGCTTCCTCTACAACGGGCTCCTCAACAACAGGCTCTGCAATCTCGTCTTCCTCATTGGTTGCGAGGAAACGGTCGATCTTCTCGGCGAGCGAGGTGATAAAATCAACGCTCAGCTTTGCGACCTCTACGTGTGCGCCAACGTCGGCAATCGACTTGACATTCTTGCCCAGCACGGTCTTTGCAAAGGTGTTGCCGGGCTTATTGAGTTTTTTTGCGATGTGCAGAATTGCAGCAGAGCGAATGCTCGATGCAACGGAGGCAACGCCTGCCAATCCTTTGCCAAACAACGTGGGATCCTCCACTGTGGTTACTTTCTTTTCTTCTTTCATCACAAACCCGTCCTTTTCTGTCAATATGTGATAAGATATAATATCATATTCTAATTATACACGCTTTTTGCCGTTTTGTAAATACTTTTTTCATATTTTTTTATCTTTTTTCAAAAAAATTTAGACTTTTACGGTCAAAATCACGTGTCCCGTGTTGTCGGGGGAGAGGGAACATGCGGAAAACGCGGCGGGAAGTGTGAGGATGGTCGGTAGTTGACGCGAAATCAGATAACCGTCGCAACGGTACCACACGTTAGGCGTGAGCAGTCCGACGTATTCCTCAAGTGTCAATCCCGCATCGGTTATTATACGTGCGTGCGGCGCGCCAACGTAGCGCAGATGCCAGGGCTCGTAGTCGATCCCCGTGATTGCTTCTTTCCCAAGCGGATAGCGGATGATAAAGCCGTAATCGGCGCAGATCTCGTTCATCAGCCTTCCCACGCGCGTTTGGAGAAGACTCTCACCGCCAAAATAGGGCGCGTAGATATCCAGTGCAAGTCCTGCCTCGTGCTCGCTGCAGCCAACCTCAGCGGCAACGTCACCGCCGCTCTCGGCAAGGATCTCCGCTTGCTCCTCGGGGGTGCGGAAATCGCTGGAAACGTACACACGTATCCCGGTTCGGCGCACAAGCTCGTCGCGGAGCGCGATATATGCGGGGATCATGTCCGGGTGCATTTTCGCGCCGTTGTATTCCTCGATCAATGCCTCGTAGCCCAAGGGGAGCGGATGTGATCGGTTGACGAGCATCAGCAGAGAGGACGCACGCACGTTTTCCCGTAGGATCAGCTCGTCCGCGGTCGTGCTTTGCGTTGCGGAAAGAGAGGTGATCTCAAGTGCAGGCTCCGCGTACGGACGGATGCGAGACCACAGACGGTACGTGATATCTCCGTGCGTCATGAAAAAACCAAGCGTAGAGGCAAGCAGACAGATAGCACAGACCAAGGAGATGAGCGCAACCGCTTTTTTGCGCTCGGTCATACGGCAAAGCCCCCGTCAACACCGAGGATCTGTCCCGTGATGAAGGATGCACCGTCGGATGCAAGGAAGCAGACGGCGGAAGCGACCTCGTCGGGGGTGCCGATGCGGCAGAGAGGCGTTTCCTCACAGAGGGATGCGCGCGTTTCCACGTCCAAGGCTGCATTCATTTCGGTGTCGATCACACCCGGCTCGACACAGTTGACCGTGATGTGAGAGGGACCAAGCTCCTTCGCGAGTGCCATGGTCATACCGCGAAGACCTGCCTTTGCGGCGGAATAATGCACCTCGCAGGATGCGCCGACCTTGCCCCACATGGAGCCGACGTTGACGATCCTGCCGAATTGACGGGAGATCATTCCTTTTGCGACCGCGCGAGTGACGAGAAAAGCACCGCCGAGATTGGTGCTTAGCATCGTGCTCCAATCGGCATCGGTGAGATCGGTGAAGAGCTTGATCTGCGCGATACCCGCATTGTTGACAAGCACGTCGATGCCACCCATCTTCGTCTCTGCCTCTGTGACCGCGCGGATGACGGCATCGGGATCGGTAATGTCGGCTTGGATGGCAAGCGCGCCCGTCTCTTCCGCAAGCGCATTTGCAAGCTCTTTTGATTTGTTGTAAAGGAAGGCGACACGGTCGCCCTGCGCGCAAAATCTGCGCACGCACGCGGCTCCAATGCCACGCGAGCCGCCGGTAATCAATACGTTCATAGTGGTTCTCCTAAAATAGAATTGGTTATTCGTTTTGCCAAATTTCTTTGCCGTCTGTCATCAAAACGACGTCACCCAAGCGATCTGTCCGAAGCACGGTAGCGCCGACGGATTGCAGACGTGCGAGGGTTTCTCCGTGCGGATGTCCGTAGTAATTTGCCGCACCGCAGCTGATGACGGCATACTGCGGACGGACCGTATTCAAAAAGGCTTCGCTTGATGAGGTGGATGCGCCGTGATGCCCGAGCTTGAGAACGTCGCAGTTAAATTGCGCATGGTCATATTGCTCAAGCAGAAGTGCCTCGGTGGCGCTCTCCGCATCACCCATCAAGAGGGCAGAGGCTTCGCCGCAGACAAGCTTGAGCACGAGACTTTTGTCGTTGACGGAGGCACCGTCCATGCTTCCCATCGGTGAAAGGACGGATAGCGCGACGTCGCCGATCTTTCGATGTGAGGACGCGGAAACGGTCTGAATTTGGGCACCCGTGTCCACGGCGGCGGAAATCAATAGCCTCGTGCATTCGCTGTCCTCGAAGAATTCGCTGATCCAAACCGTTTCGGTGGGGAATTTTCGCAGGACTCCGTCAGCACCGCCGATGTGATCCTCATCCGAGTGCGTAAAGATCGCAAGCAGGAGCGAGGTGACACCGAGGTTTTCGAGATGCAGACAAAGCCGATCTTGTGTGTCGTCGGTGCCCGCGTCAATGAGAATGTCGCCGTCAAGAGTGCGCAGAAGCGTTGCGTCTCCTTGACCGACGTCGAGAAAATGCATTTCAAGCAGGGGAGGGGGAGTGTCCTCTTTGCAGGAGGAGAGAGGAAGGAGCAGAAGAACTGCCAAAAGAAGGCAGAGCAGCCGTTTTTTCATTCGTATCCCTCCCGTAATGTGAATAGGTATCTTCATTATAGCAGACCGTGCGTTTTTTTTCAAGATTATGCGAGCGGAAAAGGGCAAAAAATCTTTCCAAACCTTGATTTTTTTACTTGACAGAGGGAAAATAATGTGATATAATATTCACGTTCTGTAAAAAACAATATTGGGGTATAGCCAAGC
>JAFTJB010000004.1 GCA_017456625.1 Clostridia bacterium | reverse complement strand
GCGAGAGGCTTTTGCCAAAACAGAGGAGCCGTTTCCTTACGGGAACGGCTCCTCTGTTTTGCTGGGTAAAAGTGTTGAGGGGTAAGAGTTTGAGAGAGGGGGCCTTTTTCAAAAGTCCCCCTCTCTCAAGGTCTTTCCTTCTTACAGTTATCGGGGACCGCCAACCCTGAAAACTCCATAATAATACTTTTATATCGGATTACGCATCCCCCGCGCAAAAGCCTCTCACACGAGAGGCTTTTGCCAAAACTGAGGAGCCGTTTCCTTACGGGAACGGCTCCTTTGTTTTGCTTGGTAAAAGGTCTTGAAGGAGGGAGATGTTTGGATAGGGAGGGGACTTATACTAAAGAAGTACACTCCCTCTCAAAGTTCTTACCCTTTCCAATGTCTTAAACTCTCTAAATATCAATTATCTCAAATCACACGAACGCGGACGATGCCGTCAACTGCGGAGATGCGAGCGATCGCATCGGCAGAGGGAGCGGTTCCGAGGTCGAGCATGGTGTATGCGTTGTCGCCCTTGGACTTGTTCGTCATGTTCTCAATGTTAATACCCTCATCGGAGAGAGCGGCGGTGATCTTCGTAAGAACCGCGGGAACATTTGCGTGAAGCACGCAGAGACGAGCCGCGCCGCTGCGAGGCATAATAACCTGCGGGAAGTTTACGCTGTTCTTGATGTTACCGTTCTTGAGGTAATCGTCAAGCTCGCGAGCTGCCATAACCGCGCAGTTATCCTCGGACTCCTCGGTGGATGCGCCAAGGTGAGGAATTGCAACAACGTGATCGACGTTAATCACTTCCTCGGTCGGGAAATCGGTTACGTAGGTGGAAATCTTACCGTCTGCAAGCGCGGTCTTGAGATCTGCCGCATTGACGAGATCAGCGCGAGCGAGGTTGATCAGCTTTACACCGGGCTTCATCTTTGCGATGCTGACGGTGCAGATCATATTCTTGGTATCCTTGGTGGAAGGAACGTGCAGGGTGATGTAATCTGCCTTTTCGTAGATCTCATCATAGGTAGCCGCACGGGTAACGTGGTTGTCAAGGTTCCATGCGCCCTCAACAGAGAGGAAGGGGTCGCAGCCGATGACCTTCATGCCGAGATGAAGCGCCGCGTTTGCGATCAGACCGCCGATCGCGCCAAGTCCGATAACGCCGAGCGTCTTGCCTGCAAGCTCAGTGCCCGCAAACTTGGACTTGCCCTTTTCTACCTGCGCCGCAACATCCTCGGTGAGTCCGTTTGCCCACTTGATACCGCCAACGACGTCACGCGCCGCCAGAAGCAGTGCGCAGATCGCCAGCTCCTTAACACCGTTTGCGTTTGCGCCGGGCGTGTTGAACACAACAATGCCCTCTGCGCTGCAACGGTCGATCGGAATATTATTAACACCCGCACCTGCACGCGCGATTGCGAGAAGCTCCTTGCCGAACTCCATCTCGTGCATCTTTGCGGAACGAACCATAATACCGTCGGGATTTGCAACGGTCTCGCCTACGTTATATCCATCGCCCAGCTCCTTGATACCGACTGCGGCGATCTTATTGAGAAGTTGAATATTCATAATCTTTATCCTCTTAATTATTTTTTCGGATTCTCTGCAGCAAACTTCTTCATGAATGCAACCAGAGCCTCAACACCCTCGTAGGGCATTGCGTTGTAGATGGAAGCTCTCATACCGCCAACGGAACGGTGTCCCTTGAGGTTCTTGAGTCCTGCCTTGCCTGCTTCGCTTGCAAACTTCTTATCGAGATCAGCATCGCCGGTTACAAAGGTTACGTTCATCATCGAACGGCTGTCCTTCTTAACGGGAGCGATGTAGTAATCCTGGCTGTCAAGATAGTCGTAAAGAAGCGCCGCCTTCTTGACGTTCATTTCCTTCATTACGTCCAAGCCGCCAAGACCGAGGATCCACTCGTAAACGAGCTTTGCAACGTAAATGGTGTAGCAAGGAGGCGTATTGTACATAGAACCGTTCTCTGCCATGGTCTTCCACTCGAGCATGGTGGGCATCTTCTCCTCTGCGTAGTCGAGAAGGTCCTCACGAACGATCACAAGGGTAAGGCCTGCGGGAGCCATGTTCTTCTGCGCGCCTGCGTAGATCACGCCAAAGCGAGAAACGTCGACGGGCTCGGAGATGATGCAAGAGGACATATCCGCTACCAGCGGAACGTCGCCCGTATCGGGGATGTAGGAATACTTGGTACCGTAAATGGTGTTGTTGAAGCAAATATGGAGATAAGCCGCATCGGGACGGATCATGTCGCGGGTGATCTGGGGTACATGATCGAAGTTGTCATCCTTGGTGGTTGCGATGCACTTTACGTCATAGCCCATCTTGACAGCTTCCTTATACGCCTTGCCCGAGAACTGACCGGAAACGACGTAGTCTGCCTTGCCCGTTCTCTTGATAAGGTTGAGCGGAACTGCGGCAAACTGCGTGGATGCGCCACCCTGCAGGAAGAGCACCTTATAGTTGTCGGGAATGTTCATCAGACGGCGGAGCATTGCCTCTGCCTCATCGATGATTGCCTGGTAGTCCGGAGATCGGTGTGACATCTCCATGACGGACATACCGGACTCGCCGTAACTTACCAGCTCGGACGCTGCTTTTTCAAGTACGGGGAGCGGAAGCATGGAAGGGCCGGCCGAAAAGTTGTAAACTCTGTTCATTTGTAAATCCTCCGGATTCATTTTTCTTTCTTTACAATTCACTTATAACGGAAATGAAAGATTACCTAATATTATATGCTTTTTTTATTCGTATGTCAAGCGTTTCACAAAAATTCCTGTCCTATTTTTGTTATTTTTTTAACAGTATATCATAAATATTTTTCAATTTGTGCAAAACGTAGAAAGTGCAATTTTGATTTTTCCACTTTTCCACAAAGCTTTTCCACAGGCAGAACGCATAAAAATGTCATAAAAGGGCGAAAAATGGGGATTAGAATGAGTTTTTCACACTTTCCACATAGTTTTCCACAGATATGTGATAAGGTTTAATCTCACACCTGTGGAAAAGTCGTTTTGGTGATTTTCACGTTTTTTACAGAAAGCAAAATCTTTACAATTGCGTGAGACACTCAAAAAACAGAAAGAACCCGTCCGAGAACAGGTTCTTATCTTTTATTTTTCCAAAATCATAAACGACATCGGTGCGATAGGAGCAGATAGGAAATCCACCTTTTTGGATTGCGTTGCGTTGACATTGACCGCCACAACAACGCGATCCCGCGCCGCACGGCGCTCGTAGATCACGCAATCTCCGTCGTGATAGAGGAACTTGAAATCGCCCTCTCGCAAAGCGCGATGATGCAAACGAAGCTGACCGAGCATTTTGTAGTGCGCGATCAGATCGCTCTCCTCCCTGCCCCACGGATAGGGCAAGCGACAGAAGGGATCTCCGTATCCCTCCAATCCCGCCTCGTCACCATAGTAAACAGAAGGAACACCAAACACGGTAAATTGCAGTGTCGATGCGATCTTGAGCAGCTCGATCGCGCGGCTTCTCTGCCTTGCCGACAGTCGCTTGGTCGCCTTTCTCGCATTTGTCAAGCCCTCTCCGCGTGTGGGATCGCCCAAAAGTGTCAGAATTCGTTCGGTATCATGCGTACCGAGCAAATTCATCAAGCTATGGCAAACCTCGGGCGGGTATGAGGAATACAGATCGGTCAGTATGTTATAAAAGGTCTCAGTATCGTGATCCGCAACAAGCGCCAAAATAGCGTTGCGCACGGGATAGTTCATCACGCTGTCAAGCTGTCTTCCGCCAAAGTAGCGGCGACGCTCACCGTAGGAGATCTTATCCACCGCGTTCTCCCAAACCTCGCCAATAATCACGCCCTCGCCGTTTGTAACCTCCTTGGTGGTCACACGAAGTTCATCGAGAAAATCGTTGCAAAGCTCGTCGGCAACGTCAAGTCGCCATCCGTCGGCACCTCTCTCCAGCCATCTTGCGATGATACCGCCGGGCGAGGTAAAATAGCTTCGGCAGTCGGCGCGGTCCTGATGCAGGCGTGGCATAATCTCAATACCCCACCAAGCTGCGTAGCGATCCGGGAATTTTTCAAAATCGTACCACTCAAAATAGCGCGAATCAGGGGACTGATACGCACCGACGGTGGAATAATTTCCGCGTCGGTTGAAGTAAATACTATCATCACCTGTGTGGTTAAAGACACCGTCCAAAATGATCTTCATGCCCTTTTCATGCGCCGCGCAAATCAAGGCATCAAACGCCTCGTCTCCTCCCAAAAGCGCATCTACGATCTCGTAATTCGCCGTATCGTAGCGGTGATTGGATGCCGACTCAAATATGGGCGACAGATACAGCACGGTGACACCGAGCGACTTCAAATAATCCAGCTTCTCGATCACGCCCCAAAGATTTCCGCCGAAAAAGACGTTGTTCTTGAGCGGATCGCCCGGCTTTTTGGCAAACTGCGGCACACCGCTCTCCCAATCGGGATTGAGCACCGCATCACGGCGCAACGTAGCCTCACCCTTGCCGCGGCAGAACCGATCGACGAAAATATGATACATCGTCGAGCCCCGAAACCACTGCGGCGTGTGGAAATCCTTCTCGTAAACGAACAAACGGAAGCGATCCTTTGAATGTGAGGTCAAGGAAAAATCCACATTGTTTTCGGTGGTGGTAAAAAGCGTATCCATTCCCCGCAGGAAAAGAAATTCATAATAGAACAGCCCCCCCTGCGAATCCTTGCAAAGCGTTTTGGTGTCGAGCTCCTTGGTATAGATATCGTCAACGCCCACGAGATCCGTGTATTCCAACGGAACGTCGGTGTCGACTCCTCCGTCCGCCGCAATACGCAAAACGACGGCGGCGCACCCCAATACACGCGGTACCATTACGCGGAATCGGAGCTTCTCCCCCCACGCAAACGCGCCGCGCCGAGTTACGTCCTCGCCGCCCTTTAATTTTTCTATCCGTACGTTCTGCCCGACCTCCAGCCGTGCATGGTTCCTTGCTAACATGTGGTAATTCCTTTCGGGATAATTGGGAAGGGATAAGACCTTGGGACAGTGGGAACCCCACAGTAGGGCTTTCCGCTCTCCCAAAATCTCTTCCCCTCCCGAGCCTTCCCAAAAGCACACCGCCTGTTGCGATTCTTGCCGTTTTTGCGGCGATGCGCTTTGGGAAAAACACGCTCGGGAAGAATGTTTTTTATTATTTAACCTTCTTGAGGTTCCAGATACGCTGTGCGTACTCCTCGATGCTGCGGTCCGCCGCAAAGTGACCTGCCGCCGCAATGTTGATCAAGGACATACGGAGCCAGCGATCCTTATCATCCCGGTAGACCTTGATCATGTTCGCGTGCGTGAGACGGTAGGACTCGAAGTCAGCCATGCACATATAGGGATCGGCAACACCGTAGCCGTTGAGCAGGTATGCCGCGATATCCGCAAAGGACTCTCCCGCAAAGCCGAGGGTAAGCTGATTGACGATGCGCGCAAGCTTCTCGTTCGTGGTATAGAAGTTTGCGGAGCGATAGCCACCCATCCAGAGCTGCTCGACCTCCTGCGCCGTAAGACCGAATATAAACATATTCTCTCTGCCCGTTGCCTCCTGCATCTCGACGTTCGCGCCGTCAAGCGTACCGATGGTGAGCGCACCGTTGATCATGAGCTTCATGCAGCCCGTACCGCTCGCCTCCTTACCCGCAAGAGAGATCTGTTCGCTGATCTCCGCGGAAGGAACGAGAGCCTCCGCCATGCTGACGTTGTAATCCTCAAGGAATACGACGTTGAGCTTTTCGCGGATGCGCGGGTTCTGCTCGATATCCTTGCCGATCATGCAAAGGAGCTTGATGATGCGCTTTGCCATATCGTAGCCAGGAGCCGCCTTCGCACCGAAGATAAAGGTCTGCGGCTGCATATCGAGATCGGGGTTCTCCTTGAGATCCAGGTAGAGACCGATGATATTGAGCGCGTTGAGAAGCTGGCGCTTATACTCATGCAGGCGCTTGATCTGCACGTCGAATACCGAGTGCGTGTCGATGCGTCTGCCCGTCTTCTTGTAGAGAAGCTCCGCGAAGCGAATCTTGTTCTCGTGCTTGATGGCACGGAGCTGATCTCTCACCGTTGCGTCATCCGCAAACTTTGCAAAATCAGCAAGCTTTTCGGGATCGTGACGGTAGTCGGTACCGATGCAATCGTCGATCAGCTTTGCGAGCTTGGGGTTGGAATAGCAGAGCCAGCGGCGATGTGCCACACCGTTGGTGACGTTATCAAAGCGATCGGGATACATCTTGTAGAAATTCTTGAAGGTGTTATCCTTGAGAATGTTGGAGTGAAGCTGAGATACGCCGTTAACAGAATGAGATGCAATAACCGAAAGGTTTGCCATACGCACCTGACCGTAGCCGATCACGCTCAGCTTGGAAATAACGTCCCAGTTGCCGGGGAATGCATTCCATGCCTCGCGGCAGAAGCGCTCGTTGATCTCCTGAACGATCATATGGATACGGGGAAGCTTGAGCTTGAAGAGCTCCTCGTTCCAGGTCTCCAGAGCCTCGGGCATAACGGTATGGTTGGTATAAGAAACAGTACGTGTCACGATATCCCAAGCCTTCTCCCAAGAGAAGAAATAGTCGTCGATGAGGATACGCATCAATTCGGGCACGCAAAGTGCGGGGTGCGTATCGTTAATGTGGATCGCAACCTTATCGGGCAGGTTATCCAGCGTTCCGTATACAGCCATGTGGTCGCGAATAATGCTCTGAACCGATGCGGAAACAAGGAAATACTGCTGAGACAAGCGCAAAAGCTTACCCTCGGTGTGGTTATCGGAGGGATAGAGCACCTTGGAGATGATCTCCGCGTTGGTGCTCTCTTCAAGCGCGCGAGTATACTGACCCTGCGTGAAGAGACCCATGTTGAAGTTCTGAATATCTCTTGCTCGCCACAGACGGAGCTGGCTGACCGCGGTGCTGTCCGCACCCGAGATCATCATGTCGTAAGGAACTGCCTCGATCTCCTCGCTGTTTTCATAAAGGATCTCGCAGTGACCGTCCTCCTTCCAATTCTCCTTGACTCTGCCACCGAAGCGCACCTTGTAGACACGGTCGGAGCGCGGAACGAGCCACACCTCTCCGCCGGGGAGCCACACGTCGGGGAGCTCCACCTGCATACCGTCTACGATCATCTGCTTAAAGAGTCCGTACTCATAGCAGATCGAAAATCCGGTTGCAGGATAATCAAGAGAGGAGAGCGAATCTATAAAGCAAGCCGCAAGACGGCCGAGACCGCCGTTGCCAAGACCTGCATCGGGCTCGCACTCATAAAGATCGTTCAGATCGAAGCCAAGCTTTTTGAGCGCCTTTTCGTATGCCTTATCAAGACCGAGGTTGCAAAGATTGGTCTTGAGTGATCTGCCGAGCAGAAACTCCATGCACATATAGTACACGCGCTTCGCGCCTGCCGCATTGACCTTCTTTTTGTATTCCGTGCGCTTATCACTCAAAATATTCTTAACGGTGATCGCCGCCGCCTTGTACATCTGATCGCGCGACGCCTCCGCTGCGGAGCACCCGAAGTGGCGTTGCAGTACGCCCTCAAGCAGCTCCTTTACTTCCGTACTGTTGGGTTTGTAGTTCATTGGTTTTGTGCCTCCGTGGTATAACTGATATCTGGTTGTCAGGAAAGCATGCCCTCATAAAGAGCGATGTATTGGGTTGCGGATGCCTTCCAGGAAAAATCGGTTCTCATGATCTTGCTCACAAGCTTCTTGCAGAGCACGGGATCACGGTAAAGTGCGATCGCGGATTCGGTCACACGAGCCAGAACGTCTGCGGAGTAGTCCGCAAAGGTAAAGCCGTTGCCACGCATGGTCTTCTTATCCATCCAGAACGGCTTGATCGAGTCGTAAAGTCCGCCGGTCTCGCGAACAACGGGGATCGCGCCGTAGCGGGATGCGATCATTTGCGACAGTCCGCAGGGCTCGCTCTTGGAGGGCATGAGGAAGATATCGGTTGCGGCATAAATGCGCTTGGAAAGATCGCGGTCATAGGTGATGAGCGCGCGCACCTTATCGGGGAAGCGTGCCTGCAGATCGGTAAAGAAGCTCTCGTAACGAGCCTCGCCCTTGCCAAGGATCACGAGCTGAATGTCGTTCTCCTCTACCAAGCGACCGATCGCGCCCTCTACGATGTCAAGTCCCTTATGGGAAGCCAGACGGGAGATGATAGAGAGCATGGGAACGTCCTCGCGAACGGGAAGCCCCGTCTCCTCCTGGAGCGCCTTTTTGCAAGCTGCCTTGCCCGCCATGCTGCGAGACGAGAAATTTGCGGGGATCGCCTTATCCTTCTTGGGATCGTAGTAGACGTAGTCGATGCCGTTGAGAATACCGCAAAGCTTGCCGGCGTTGTTGCACAGGCATGCGGAAAGTCCGTGCGCGAACTCCGCGGTACGGATCTCCTCTGCGTAACGGGGGCTGACGGTGGTTACACGGTCAGCGCACTCGACAGCCGCCTTCATCAGGTTGATGCAGCCGCTGTGCTCCATAAGAGAATGCTCGTTCTCACCAAGAGAGAACACGTCTCCGAGGATCGCGAAATCATATATGCCCTGATACTCGATGTTGTGAATGGTGAATGCGGTCTGAATTTTCTCATAGCCCGCGCGGTTGCGGTAGATGCAGTTGAGATAAACAACGCTCAAAGCCGCCTGCCAATCGTGCGCATGCAGAACGTCGGGATAATAATCCAAGCGCGCCAGCATCTCCATGACCGCCATGCAGAAATACGCATATCTCTCACCGTCGTCGTGATGACCGTACAGAGTCGGTCTGCCGAAATAGTATTCGTTATCAATAAAGTAATACGTAACACCCGACTTCTGTAGGCTGAACACGCCGCAGTACTGCTCACGCCATGCAAGACGAACGTAGAATACCGCTTCCTGCTTCATTTGCGCGCGCCACTCCTGCGATACCGCCGCATACAGAGGCATAACGACGCGTACGTCGGTGTCTCCCGTCTCGGCAAGTGCTGCGGGAAGAGAGCCCATAACGTCTCCGAGTCCGCCCGTGGCTGCAAAGGGCATTGCCTCTGCTCCTACAAATAAAATCTTTTTCATTTCTTTCTGTCCTTCTATGTTTATTTGGGATCGTTTCCAAAAGGAAAGACCTTGGGAGAGGGAAAACTCTTTAAGGAAGAGTTTTCCCTCTCCCAAACCCTCTCCCCTTCAGAACCTTTCCCAAAGCGTCCATGATCATCAGGACGCTTTGGGAAACCACTCTCGTGGAGAGTGGAGCTGAAGACTTCAATAGGTTTGGTTATACTGCTTGTTTATACCATCGTACCCTTTTCAATGAAGAAGGGCATGGTCTCGTGTCCGGAAAGATTGCGGTCATCCTTGATGATGACGTTCTTATCGGTCACGACGCAATTGAGGTTGACGTTGGCGCCAACGTAGGAATCCTGAAGAAGGATGGAATTGCGAACCACAGTACCGCGTCCGACGTGAACATCGCGGAAGAGGATGGAATTCTCTACCGTACCCTCGATCACACATCCGTCTGCAACAAGGCTGTTCTTAACGACCGCGTTGTCGGTATACTTGACAGGTGCGCTGTTGCGAAGCTTGGTGTAGATCTGCCTGTTGGGCTGTGCGAAGAGGTTGTGGCGTGCGTCGTCTCCAAGCAGCTGCATGGAAACTGCAAAGTAGCTCTCCAGAGAGGAGATATACGCGTACCAACCGTCAAAGCGATATGCACGAACACGCTTGTTCGGAATCTGCTTTGCTACGATATCCTTCCAGAAATCCTTGTATCCGCGCGCAACCGACTCTGCGATCACAGCCTGTAGATCCGTGCGGCTCATGACTACGATATTGGTGCTGATATCGACCTCACCCGTGTCATCCTGGGGCTTGTAGCTTGCAATATCCGCGATCGAGCCATCCTCCTCAATGGAAACCACACCGACGTTTCCGTCAAAATGGTGATTTGCGGTGTTGAGGCGTTTGGTCACGATGGTCACGTACGCACCCGTACGGATGTGCTCCTTTACGACCTCGTTCAGATCAATGTTGAGGATCACGTCGCAATCGGAAAGCACGATGTAATCGGCATTGCAACGGTTGACAAAGTTGCCCGCGCTGACGATCGCCTCGAGACGGCTCTCGTACAGTCTGCCCGCAATGTTGTTTTCATACGCGGTTACGTAAGGAGGCAGAAGCTTGATGCCACCCGAGCGGCGTGCAAGATCCCAATCCTTACCCGTACCGATATGGTCGAGCAGAGAACGGTAATTGTAGTGGGTGATGATACCAACGTTGGTAATATTGGAATTGACCATATTGGAAAGCGCAAAGTCAACGAGACGGTAGCGGCAACCGAAGGGGATGCTCGCCATGGTACGCTGACGCGTCATTTCGGGAATGCTCTGGTCGTGAATATTGGAAAAAATCAATCCTGCTGTCGTCATTGCTTTACCCTCCTTACAGTTTCGAGATCATGGCGCCGGCTTCGATCACCTTGCCCGCAGGGACTGCAACGTCCGCGCCGACAACAGCGACCTCGTTTGCGGTCGCACGGTCCTCACCGACCGTAGCACCCGCACCAATGCACACACCGCTGTCAAGGATGGCGTATTTTACCACCGCGCCCGCTTTGATTACGACGTTTTCCATCAGTACACTATCCTCAACGACAGCGCCTGCCTCTACCTTGACACCCGCGCCAAGCACGCTGTTTTTGACCGAACCGTAGATCTCACAGCCCGCGGTAAGGGTCGAATTGACAACGGTCGCGTTCGCACCGATATACTGGGGTGCAGATGCCTCCTGGCGGCTGTAAATGCGCCAGCTCTCATCGGAAAGAGAAAGCGTGGGCTTCTCGCCAAGCAGGTCCATATTTGCTTCCCAAAGGGAGCTGATGGTTCCGACGTCCTTCCAATATCCCTCGAAAGGATATGCGAACATACGCTCCTTTGCTGCAAGCATTGCAGGAATAATGTTCTTACCGAAGTCGTTGGCAGATGCGGGATCCTTGCTGTCAGCCTCGAGATAGCTCTGAAGCTTGTTCTTGTTGAAAATATAGATACCCATAGATGCCAAGGTACTGTCGGGATTCTTGGGCTTTTCGGTAAACTTAAAGATCGAGCCGTCCTCGTTCGCGCTCATGATACCGAAGCGGCTTGCCTCCTCCTTCGGTACGTCGATGACCGCGATGGTGCAATCCGCGCCCTTCTTCTTGTGGAAATCAAGCATCTTTGCGTAATCCATCTTGTAGATGTGGTCACCCGATAGGATGAGAACGTATTCTGCATCATAGCGATTGATGAACTCCATGTTCTGCCAGATCGCATTTGCGGTTCCCTTATACCAGTCGGAGCCGTTCTGTCCCTGATAGGGAGGCAGGATCTTCACGCCGCCAAAGGTGCGGTCAAGATCCCAGGGGAGTCCCGTGCCGATATAGTCGTTGAGGTAGAGCGGCTGATACTGTGTCAGCACGCCAACCGTATCCAAGCCCGAATTGGTGCAGTTGGAAAGGGGAAAATCGATAATTCTGTACTTACCGCCGAAGGATACCGACGGCTTTGCTGTCTTGGTTGTCAATGCGTATAAACGGCTTCCCTGCCCGCCTGCCAGTAACATGACAACACATTCTTTTTTCTTATACATAACTCTGTGAGCCCTCCTGATTTATTCATCGTTGTTGTTTTCACTTTGGGGATAGATCTTCGGGGGAATGCTATTGGGGGTATTTGCCTTTTTGTGTTTTACGCTTTGGACTTTTGAGAAGCCCCTTTGGTTCTTGCCGCTCTCTTTTTCGGCTTTGGCTCTGCCAATCTGCGAAAGATCGCCGCGCCGAGCGGAGGAACGGTAATATTGATGGCACGGGAATAGCCGCGGAGCATTGCGGGCACGGTCTCAAACCGTCCCTCGTTGATCACGCCGCTACCGCCGTACTTGGTCGCATCGGAGTTGAATATTTCCTCATACACACCGTCCGCGGGCACTGCCAGAAGGAAGTTGTCCCGCACCACGGGGGTAAAGTTGAGCAGAACGATCAATTCGTTTCCGCTCGCATCGATGCGTCGGTAGGAATAAATGCTTTGGTCGCCGTTGTCGGCATCGATCCAGGAGAAGCCCTCCCAGCCGTCGTCACGCTCCCACAGCGCGGGATGCGCAAGATAGAAGTGATTCAGATCGGCATTGAACTGCTGGATCTGCGCGTGCTTCTCGTATTCCGTGAGGAACCACTCGATCTGTCCCTCGTAATCCCACTCACGGAACTGCCCGATCTCACTTCCCATGAACAAAAGCTTCTTTCCGGGATGCGTCATCATATAGGTCATGAACACGCGTGTGCCCGCAAACTTTTGCCAATAATCACCCGGCATACGGTCGAGGAGCGACTTTTTGCCGTGGACGACCTCGTCGTGAGAGATGGGAAGCACGTAGCGCTCGCTGAAAACGTACGAAAGCGAGAACGTGAGCTTGTTGTGATCGTATTTTCGGTAGATCGGATCTCTCTCGGCATAAAACAGTGAGTCGTTCATCCAACCCATGTTCCATTTGAGCGAAAATCCGAGTCCGCCGTTTTCAAAGCCCGTCACGTTTGCAAACGCGGTAGATTCCTCCGCAATGGTCATCACATCCGGATGATCCTGCGCGAGGTGTCCGTTGAGCTTTTGGAAAAACGCGATCGCCTCCAAGCACTTGTTGTCTCCGTATACATTCGGTACCCATTCTCCCGGCATCTTATCGTAATCGAGATAGAGCATTGACGCAACCGCATCTACACGCAATCCGTCGATGTGATATTTCTCGATCCAATAATACGCGTTGGAGACCAGAAAGCTTTGCACCTCCTCGCGGCCGACGTCGAAGCGTCTCGTGCCCCAGCCCGCGTGCTCGATACGGTCCCAGCCCTGATATTCGTACAAAGGCTGTCCGTCAAACTCGTAGAGACCGTGCGCGTCCTTTGGAAAATGTGCGGGTACCCAGTCCAATATGACGCCGATTCCCGCCTCGTGCATACAATCCACAAACTCCATAAAATCCTTTGGAGTCCCGAAGCGAGAGGTTGGTGCATAATATCCGCAGACCTGATAGCCCCACGATCCGTCAAACGGATGCTCCGAAACGGGCATCAATTCAACGTGCGTGTAGCCCATTTGCTTGACGTAGGAGGACAGCTCGCGTGCCAGATCGACATACGTGAGCGGCTCGCCCTCATCGTTGCGTACCCACGAGCCCGGGTGGATCTCGTAGATATTCATCGGCTGCTTCATGACCGATTGTCGATCAAACTTTCCTGTGCGGTACTTCATCCAACCGCGGTCACGCCATTGATATCCGTCAATATCGCAAACAACGGATGCCGTGGCGGGCGGCAATTGCATATAGTATCCGTACGGATCGGCTTTATAAATTTCCTTATCTCCGTTGCGGATGCGGTATTTGTAAACAGCACCCTCGCCCAGCACGTCCGCTGAGACGGTCGCCTCCCAGATTCCTCTGTCGGTAATCCGCTTCATCGGGATCGCATCGGGCTTCCATCCGTTAAAATCGCCGCACACCCAGACCTCGTCCGCATTCGGTGCCCACACGCGAAAGGCGTAGTCTACGCCCTCTTTGTGTACCCCGAGATACTCGTAAGCCTTGCACGTCGTTCCCTGATGGAAAAAGTACGCTGCCTGTCCGTGATCGGGCAAGGAAGTTTTTGCCGTACGCTTTCTCGTTTTTTTCTCGGCCATATTTTCACCTTCCTTTCCATAATTAATTTTATGTATACACGATTATTATATCACATATTACAAAAAAATCAATACAGAAACCCCAAATTTCGTTACATTTGACTACATTTACAGCGTTTTTCACAACATTTTTTTGTATCAAATCGTTGTTTTTTCAATTCGATTTTTTTCTGTAAAACAAAAAAATATCATTTTTGACAATTTTTTCATTATTGTTTTGTTATAATTAACAAGAAAATCAAAAACCTTTGTTATTATACCACAAAAACATCACTGTGTCAATGTATAATATAAACAAATATATAACTTATTGCAACATTTATAATTATTTTGGGTATTTATAAGTATAAAATCTCATAAAAGCATCAAAAACGGAACAACCACTTGACACAAAACACATATAATATTATAATTATAGTATTGTATTATTTACGGTCACCGAAAAAACGGAGGAATTCATTTTGATCGAAGGAAAAGCATTGCAAAAAACTTGTCATTCCACACTCGTGGCGGACAAGCTTGATTTTAAATTGGTCAACGGCTCGGTATACGGTGTTTTAGATCCGCTCGGCACTACCGTTGGCGCTTTTTTGGCGCTTCTCGCCGGGGCGATCACACCGGATTCGGGCTTCGTGCGCATCAACGGCTTTGATACCGTCAAGGACCGCGCGAAGGCCGGAAAATGCATTGGTTATATGCCAAAAAATCTCATTCCCTACCCAGACATGACCCCCGAGGAATATCTCTCCTTTATTGCGGAAGCGCGCGGACTGGATTTTGAGGACGGCGTGCGGGTCGTTTCCTCACTTCTCAATCAAGCAGAGCTTCGCGGAAGAAAAAGAAGCCTTTGCACGCATCTCTCTCCAAGCGAGAGAAAGAGACTTTGCCTGGCACAGGCATTGGTGGGTGATCCCGAGATCCTCATTCTTGAGGAGCCCTGCGTGGGCATTGGTGAGCGTGAAAAGCTTGCTTTGCTCGATCGCATCGATCTGCTCGCCGACACCAAGACCGTTATCATCGGAAGCACGTCGCTCTCCCTTTTGCGTGACGTTTGCGACAGCATATTAGTCCTTTCGGAGGGACGGCTGCTCGGCACGTATGATGCAAATGACGAAGCACTCGATACGCTTTTTGCAAATCTATGCAAGAACAGCGGTATGGAGTCTCTCCCCGATACCGCGCCCTCTCGTCTTTCCAAAAAACGTCATTCCAAGCGCACCTACACACCTCCGAAAAAGCGCGGCGAATATGAATTGATCGACGACGACGGCAACGAAGCTTAAGGAGGTCATCACGATGTTTATTATGTTGAAAAAAGAGCTTCGCCAGCTCTTTGGCTCTGTTCGCGGCTTTGCCGTTATAGCTATTTTACTGCTTTTTTGCGGTGTTTATACCGTGTTTCGTAATATGCTGACGGGAACACCATCATTCTCCTCCTCGCTGCCGGGAATATTTCCCGCATTTGTTCTCGCCCTTCCCCTCCTCACCTACAAAAGCTTTTCATCCGAGCGCGCGTGTGGCACAAACGGACTTCTCTATTCGCTGTCTCTTCGTCCCGCGCACGTGGTCCTCGGAAAATATTTTGCCCATCTGTCCATCCTTTTGATCTCCATGGCGGTCATCGCGCTCTATCCGCTTCTTCTTTCCTTCTTTGGAACGGTCGACATGGCGGAATCCTATTTCGCCTGGTTCGGACTTCTTTTACTCGGTGCGGCACTCCTGTCGCTCTGCCTGTATCTATCTGTCTTTTTCAAGAAGAATTGGATCAATTGGGTACTCTCGGCAGGCGTTTTGCTCGCTCTTTTGCTGATCAACACCTTCCTTACCTCCATCCCCTCCGCAGCATGGTTCTCATTCGCAGTGCTGGAGCTTTTGCTTGTCGGAGCTTGCGTATTTTTGTGGCTTGTGATCGGCTCCCGTATCGCTGCGATCTGCGCTACCGCACTTCCCGTTGCATTGGCGTTTCTCTTTATTTTCCTTCCCGATATCTTCCTCTCCCTCCTTCCCAAGCTCCTCTCGCGCTTCAATCCGTTTTCTCGCTTTTTGGGATTTATCTACGGAAGATTTGACCTCGAGGGAATTCTCTTTTTCATCTGCTTTACGGCATTCTTCGTTGTTCTAACCGTATTGACGGTCTCTCACCGTCATGACAGCGAATTTGACACCGTCGCTCAAAAAATCACCCCCGCGATGACAAAGAAAAGACTCCTGCTCTCGGCAAGCGCTTTCGTCCTCGCAATCCTTCTCATCGCGCTCAATCTTCTCGCCTCACTGCTTCCTTGGAGCATTCGCTCGCGTTCACTTTCCAACGATCCCGTTTTCGGTCTATCCACCGAAAGCAAAAGATTGTCTCGCTCTCTCAACGAGGAAGTAACACTCTATTTACTTTGTGAGAACGGAGAGCTGGGTGCCGATCCCGACATTTTGTCCTTCCTTAAAAATTACGAATCTCAATCCTCCCATATATCGGTCGACGTGGTCGATACCAAGACCGAAGCCGAATTCTTGACCGATCACGGCATTGGCGCGATGGAGGAGGGAGCGGTCTGCTTTGTTGTGGAAAGCGCCCGCCGCTATATGCTCCTCTCCCTTGCTGACCTTTATTACTACTATTATGAAAGCGACGAGGGCACACTTTACCTCTCTCCCGCGGAATATTCCGCCTCCGCAGAATCCCTCGCCTCTCTCGGCTACACCATGACCCCCTACTTTAACGGTGAGGAGGGAATTACCAACGCCATCCGCTTCGTCACCCTTGAAAAGGTTCCCACGGTTGCCATTGTACAATCGGCTTATCAGGACGAGAGCGGCAACGTCATTCCCCTCAATGCTGAGATCAACGACACCGTCGTGCAATCCCTGCGCCAATACAGCTGTGACGTGCAATACATCCTCAGCGTTTCGGAGCTGACAGAGGAGCACGAGGTATTGATCTTCAATTCTCCCCTGCTCGATCTGACTCGTGCGGAGACCGATGCGCTTTCCGCATGGCTCGAGGCAGGCGGAAGCATGATCCTGACGACCTATTGCAACACAAAGGAGCAACCCAATCTCGCATCCGTTCTTGCCGAATACGGACTTTCTGCCGACGATAAAAACATCCGTGTCAACGAGGAAAACACCTCTTACGTGAATGGAAGCTATCATGTTGCGATGGCAGGCGCGCACAAGGTGACCGACCCGCTCGTTGACAGCATTGTCGTAAGCGACGTTCACGCTATCTACTTCGATCTCGATCATCCAAATACCGAGATCACCCGTCTCCTCTACACAACTACCTCGGCAACCCGTTCCTCTTATGACGCAAGCACGGGAAAATGGACCAAGCTTGACGAGGACCCTGCCTCCTATACCTACGGTGCCATTGCGGAAAAAGGAGACAGCAAGATCCTTTGGGTCTCCACGCCCTATCTACTTGATCTTTGCGATCCCTATATGCAAAACGGCAACCATCAGCTTCTTCTCTCCTCTATTGGATTTATGTCCTCGGAGGATCTTGCCACCATCGACCTCGCGGCAAATTCCATGGCTTCCAACGTGCTTCTCGTCAGCCTTACCGCGTTCGTACTGTGGCTTATCATTCTGGTCGTGCTCCTTCCCTCGGCACTTCTCGCCATCGGACTTCTCCGCAGATCCGTAAGAAGGAGAGCATAATTTACCCTGCAATTAAAAACGGACACATCCTTTGATGTGTCCGTTTTTTCTTTAAATTTTTTCTGCTTCACCGGGGGTGTATCCCGCAGTCTGAATGGCGGAGATGATCGTCGCGGGGGTAACCGCGCCCTCCTTAACGGTTACGACCGCTTTTTTCTCCTCGAGGCTGACCTCGACCTCCTTCACACCCTTGATCGCCTCAAGAGCCTCCTTGACGTGTGCCACGCAACGGGGGCACATCATTCCCTCAACAGGGATCGAATAAACTTCCTTTTTTCCAAACATCATTTCTTCATTGTCTCCTTCTGTATTTTGTTTTCGATTTGAATAAAACAGCTTTACCGTTCGCAGTCTCAATGCGTTTGTGACCACGCAGACCGACGAGAAGCTCATTGCGGCAGATGCAAGCATTGGGCTCAATTGCCATCCAAAGAGCGGATAAAGAGCGCCCGCCGCAACGGGAATGCATACCGCGTTATAAAACAGTGCCCAAAACAGATTTTGCTTGATGATACGTATGGTCGCGCGGCTCAAGCGATACGCCTCGGCAACTCCCGACAGCGACGAGCCCGAGAGCACAACCCCCGCACAGTCGATCGCAACCTCCGTGCCTGCTCCAACGGCAATTCCCACGTCCGCGCGCACGAGCGCGGGCGCGTCGTTGATTCCGTCTCCTACCATCGCGCAAGACGAGCCTTCACCGATCTGTCTTACGATCTGCTCCTTATCCTCGGGCAAAAGCCCCGCGCGATATCCGTCAAGCCCTACGCGGCGGGCTACCGATGCAGCCGTGCGTTCATTGTCTCCCGTGAGCATGACACAAGATACACCCTCACTCCGAAGCGCCTCTACCGCGGCAGGAGAATCCTCACGAATACGGTCCGAAATTCCCAAAACACCGACCGCTTTTCCGTCTACCGTGACCAAAACAGCGGTCTTTCCTTCCTCTTCCAGACTGTCAAAATCCGTTCCGATCATCTCAAGATCCTCGCGTGCTATCACATTTACGGATTTATTTTTTTCTTCTTTTTTATATTCTTTTACCGTCCACGCGGCGCGCTCCTCTGCAGAGGGCTTACCGATACGGCAAACAGCACCGCATACCTCTGCCTCGGCTCCCACACCCGTCATAGAACGAAATTCGCTCGCTGTGGGGATCTCCAGCTTCATTTCCTCCGCTCCTCTTACCACCGCAAGAGCCAAAGGATGCGAGGATTGCTTTTCCACAGCCGCCGCGTATTGCAGCAGCTTTACGGGATCTGTTCCGTATGCGTACAGATCTGTTAAAGAGGGCTTTCCCTCCGTGATGGTTCCCGTTTTATCGAACAAAACGGTCTTGACGGAACAAAGCTTTTCGAGCGACTCCGCATTGCGGAACAAAATTCCGTTGCGCGCTCCACGCCCGATTCCAACCGTAATCGCGGTCGGTGTTGCAAGCCCCAATGCGCAGGGACAGGAAATGACGAGCACGGCGATCGCAGAGCGCAACGCTTGCTCTATATGATTTGTGACCAGCATCCATACAAGAAAGGTCACAAGCGAAATCGCCATTACAACGGGAACGAATACCCCACTGACCTTATCCGCGATCCGTGCGATGGGTGCCTTAGATGCCGCCGCATCCTCCAGAAGTCGAATAATGCGAGATAGAGAAGTTTCGCTCCCCACCTTCTCCGCTCTGATCTCAAGATACCCCGAGGTCAATACACACGCCGCTCTGACAGCATCACCTGCTTCTTTTTCCACCGGCATACTCTCACCCGTAAGCGCGGATTCATCGGCACTTCCCTCGCCCTTTACGATCACTCCGTCCACGGGAATCAATTCTCCCGCGCGTATGATCACCGTATCACCTACAACAATTTCTTCTACCGGGATTGACAGCTCCATGCCTTCTCGCAGTACCGCCGCCGATTTCGGGGACAGGGATGCCAAGGACTTTACCGCATCCGCCGCCTTTTCCTTTGCACGGGATTCCAGGAGCTTACCAAGGGATACAAGCGTGAGTATCATTGCCGCCGACTCAAAATAAAGGTCGTGAAGCAAGGAATGCACCAACACGCCGTCTCCATTGGCAGTAAGGATCAAAACGATCGAAACAAGTCCGTATATTACCGATGCGCCCGATCCAACAGCTATGAGAGAATCCATGTTCGGCGCCCTATGCCCAAGCGCCAAAAATCCGTTTTTAAAAAATTTGAAGTTGATCACAAGAACGGGAACTGTCAAAATCAACTGTGACAGTGCCATCCAAATTGCATTTTCCACTCCCACCAAAAATTCGGGAATCGGTAAGCCTATCATGCCACCCATTGCGAGATACATGACTGCAAGAGTCAGAGCAGCAGAGGCGATCAGCTTTCTTTTTGCAATCTCAAACTCCGATATTCCTGTTTTTTGTTCCTCTTTTTTATTAGTTAGCAGTGTATAACCGGAATTTTTTATTGCCTCTTCAAGCTGTTTCTCTAATAAAGCAAGGTCTTTTTGATCATTATTGATCAAGATCGACACCGAGTTTGTGAGAAGTGAAACCGTAAAAATCTCACCTTCTCCCAAAACGCCGCGAATAGCTCGTTCCACATGTGAAACACACGCCGCACAACTCATTCCCTTGATCTCATAGTGTAATCTTTTCATCATTCCTCCATGTTACTCTTCACTAACTACTATAGTAGTCCTTTTCACTCTGAAAATAGAGTATCTTTTTTGAATAAAATGTAAATTTTATTTTAAATAACATATATTACTATGCGCGCGCGCGCATAATATGATATAATATAAATAATATAATATTTTTATATCGTGTTTTTTATTAGGAACGAAAGGAGGATTTTTTATGTCTGACCAAAATTACATAGATGAAATGTCTCAAGTTTGGAATATGGTCAAGGAATCCTTTAAGGACAAAAACGGAGAAGCACTTTCTGATATTGCAATTAACCTTTGGTTCGATCCTCTCAAGGTCATTTCTTACCGCGATAAGGAAGAAACGGGTGAGATGGACGTTTTGACACTTGGAATAGACTCTCCTTTTAAATTTCAGCACATTTCGGATAAATTTCTTGACAAGATCAATAAAGCCTTCAATCTCTCTCTCGGGTTCGAGATCAAGGTAGAGCTGATCATGACAGGCGATGCGGCAAAGGCTGCTCCAAAGTCGGAGTCCGTCCCGACTCCCATAGCATCCTCTTCTCCCGCATCAGAGGATGACGATCTGATTATGCCCAGCTACAATTTTGAATACACCTTTGAAAACTTTATTGTAGGCAGCACGAATAAGTTTGCTCATGCAGCATCCTTTTCCGTTGCCAATAATCCTGTCAATAACTACAATCCTCTCTTCATTTACGGAAACAGCGGTCTGGGAAAAACGCATTTGCTTTGCGCGATCGTCAACAGACTCAAGCAAAATAACCCAAACGTCAAGATCATTTATTCCAAGTGCGAGGACTTTACCAACCAGATGATCTCCTGCCTTGCCAACAAGACAATGGAGGATTTCAGAGACAAATACCGCAAATGCGACGTGCTCTTGATCGATGACATTCAATTCATTGCCGGAAAGACCTCTACCCAGGAGGAATTCTTTAATACCTTCAACGCACTGTTTGAGGAGAGAAAGCAGATCGTCATTACCTCTGACCGCCCTCCAAAGGATATCAATCCGCTTGAGGAACGCCTCCGCTCCCGATTTGAGCAGGGTCTTCTGGCTGATATCGAGCCTCCGGATCTGGAGCTTCGTATTGCGATCATTCAGAAAAAGGCAGAGCAGGTCAATATCTCTCTTTCCAACGAGGTCATGACCTATCTCGGAGAAAATCTCCGCTCCAACGTCCGTCAGATCGAAGGAACCATTAAAAAGCTTGCCGCGATCAGCTTCATTTCCGGCATTCCGATCTCCATGGAGGTCGCAAGAAAGTGCATCACGGATATCTACGGCGGAACCGAGCCGATCAACGTTACGGTGGATAAGATCTTTTCCTCCATTTATCGCAAGTATAACGTCACAAAGGAGGATCTGACCGGTAAAAAGAGAAACAAGGAGATCGCAAATTCCCGCCACATTGCAATCTATCTTATCCGTGAGATGACCGAAATGTCCTATCCCAATATCGGAAAGATCTTCGAGAGAGATCACACGACCGTAATGTCCTCTATCAATACGGTCGTTCACAAGATCAATTCCTCACCTGACTTCTCTGCGGAGATATCCCACCTCAAAAAGGAAATCTCGGAAAGATAAAATTCATTTTCCACATCTAAAATTAGTTTTCCACAGACTTTTCAACACCTGTGGAAAACATTGCAGATAATCTCTTATAATCCTTGTATTATTCATGGATTCTATATTATTTTTTCTTTGTATTTCAAAGCTTTTTCATTGTGGAACAGCATGGCTTACTTCCCTGTTGATAATTCTTCTTTTTTCGACATTTTTCCTTATTTTTTCTTTTTCTCCTGTGGAATGATACTGTGGAAAATATTGTGGGAAAATCTTTTTTCTCCTTCTTTTTGAAAATCTTTATTTTTTCAAATTCTCATGCCCGATTTTCCACAAAACATCCTGCTTTTTTCCATATGTTTTTCTACGTTAAATTCATTTTTTTGATTTGAAAAAGTCTTGTATTACAAGAACATATTTTATTTCCACAAAATCCACAGACAATAATAATATTACTACTACCAATTCTTTCTATTCTTTCTTTTCTCTCTTTTTTGTCGAGAGAGCGAAAAATAAAAAAATTCATCGAAAGGTTATTATAAATTATGAAAATCGTTTTTAACAGACAAGTGATCAATGACGCGGTTGCTCCTCTGATGTGTGCGGTATCCGGTAAGTCCACGCTCAGCGCGATCGAGGGTATCCTCATCGAGGCAAACGAGAACGGCTCCTGCGTATTGACGACCTTTGACCTGGAAAAGGGTATGCGTGTTACCGTTGATGCAGAGGTCGAGGAAGCAGGAAGCTATATTATCAACGCACAGAAGTTTTCTCAGACCGTTCGCGTAATGGAAGGCAGCGAGATCATACTCACCGTTGACGACACACTTCAGGCTTGCATCTCCTGCGGAAAATCCAACCACCGCATGAAGGCTCTCCCCGCAGCAGATTATCCCGTCATTCCGAGATTGACCACCGAGGATGGATTTGTGATCGGTCAGGCTACCTTGAAGAACATGCTCTCAAAGATTATGTTCGCAATGGCTGTCAATGATCAGCGTCCCGTTCTCAACGGATGCTATTGCTCTGTAACCGATAAGGAGCTCCTTCTTGTTTCCTGTGATAGCTACAAGCTTGCAAAATGCAAGGTCGAGACCGAGATCGAAAACAAAAACGAGGATGCCACAGCGCTTGACTATTCCTTTATTATGCCGACCAAGACCGTCAACGAGCTCTTCAAGATGCTTCGCGACGATGAGAGAGAGGTCGTTCGCATCTATATGAGCCGCAAGAACATCGTGTTCCACATCGGCAATCTTATTTTCTTCTCCCGTCTCATTGAGGGACAGTATATCGACTATGACCGTATTCTTGTCAACTCTCACAGAATTGAGGCAGTGATCTCGCGCGACGCAATGATTTCCGCACTCGAGAGAGCCGCTCTCGTTACCGAGGAAAAGGTTGCGGGAAGCGTTAAATCTCACGTTAAGCTGGAGTTCTGCGAGAATACCGTTCGTATCTCCGCTACCTCCACGATGGGAAGCACATATGATGAGCTTGAGATCGAGCATAAGGGCGGCGATCTTCTGATCGCTTTCAACAACCGCTTCCTCATCGATAGCCTTCGCGCAGCGGACTGCGAGCACGTCAAGCTTTCTATGACGTCTGCATTGACCGGTATTAACATCGAGCCCGTTGAAGCAGAGGAAAACGTCAAGGAGATCTTTATGCTCCTGCCCGTTCGTATGAAAGAGTGATCATTCGTTTGAATCATGTACTGTAACAGGATCAGGGTCAGCGATTTTCGCAACATAGAATTTGCGGACGTTACCTTTGATGAAGGAGTCAATATTCTCCACGGCGCAAACGCGCAGGGAAAGACCAATCTTTTAGAGGCGATCGGATTTGCCGCCATCGGCAAGAGCTTCCGTACCTCTCATGACGAGGATATGGTAAGATTCGGCGCGGAAATGGCGGAGATCTCCATCGATTTCACCGATTCCGTCAGAAAACAGAATATAACGGTCCGTATGATGAAGGGAAAAAGAAAAAGGATCGAGCTTAACGGGGTAAAGGTCGGACGTGTTTCCGATATCGTCGGTACCTTCCGCACCGTGCTGTTTTGTCCCGAAAATCTTTCCTTGATCAAGGACGGACCCGCAGAGCGCCGCAATTATCTTGACGTCGCCATCTCACAGCTCTATCCGGTCTATCTCAAAAGTCTGCAACGATACAATCAGATATTAAAAGAACGAAATCAACTGATCAGAAATGCCGAGGATGATCGCCGTACCTTCAATGACACGGTGGAATTCTGGTCCTCTCAATTGGCAAGAGAAGCGGCTGTGATCGCTTCCTACCGTGTACGCTATCTGAAGCGCGCGTCGGAATGCATTCGTGATTGCTTCTTTGAGATGATGGGGGATCGGGAGATACCGACCGCAGTCTATGAGGGCTCCTCACACCGAGAGGCAGAGGAATATGAGGATATGGCACAGACCGAGCGCATCTACTATGATCTTCTCATGAACAATCACGAAAGAGAGATCGGTGCGGGAAGCACGTTGTGGGGGATCCACAAGGATGATATCGACATCAAGCTCAACGGAAAATCCGCGCGGATGTTTGCTTCCCAAGGGCAGCAACGCTCCTTGGCACTTGCTATGAAGCTTGCGGAGGGAGAGGTATGCGCGCAGATCTGCGGAGAGAAGCCCGTGTTTCTCTTTGACGACGTATTTTCGGAGCTGGATTCCTCGCGCAGAGCGTATCTTTCTGGAAAAATGACCGACAGACAGGTGATTATGACGACCTGTGAGCCATACGGCTCGGTCGGAGGCAAGCTCATAGAGGTAAAGAGCGGAGTCTATACGCAGAAAAATGGCTGATAAACGAAAGGCATCGGAATGTATCTACACATCGGTAACAATAAAAATATCCGTACCAAGGATATCATAGGAGTGTTCGACGCCGATACGGCGACGGTCTCCTCTGTAACAAAAAAATATCTCTCCGCGGCACAGAGCGAGAAAAACGTCCTGTTTGCCTCGGATGAGCTCCCGAAATCCTTTGTTTTATACAAGGATAAAAGGGGAAAATACATGGTTTGTTTTTCCCAGCTCTCTACTGCTGCGCTTGCGGGGCGGATGGAGCAATTTGAAAAAAGAGATCATAAAGCAGAGCCTGAGCAGGCTCTATGACAGAAAGGATACATGGTAAAGCAATGGAAAATCAGAATCAACACGTTTACGACGAAAATCAGATTCAGGTTTTGGAGGGCTTGGAGGCTGTCAGAAAGAGACCGGGTATGTATATCGGTACCACCTCTATTCGCGGTCTTCATCATCTCGTGTACGAGATTGTCGATAACTCCATCGACGAGGCGCTCGCAGGACGCTGTAAACGAATTGAGGTCACTTTGCACGCCGATAACAGTGTCTCCGTTCAGGATGACGGTCGCGGAATTCCCAGCGGCATCCACCCCAAGATGGGTATTCCTACCCTTGAGGTGGTTTATACCGTTTTGCACGCGGGCGGAAAATTCGGCGGTGACGGATATAAATATTCGGGAGGCTTGCACGGTGTCGGTGCATCGGTCGTAAACGCACTGTCGGAGTGGGTAGAGATCGACAACTGCCATGACGGAAAGCGTTACACCGAGAGATTTGAGCGTGGACATGTGGCGCGCCCCTTCCGTGAGGAGGGAGAGACCGATCGCCACGGACTTTACGTTCGCTTTAAGCCCGATGCAGAGATCTTTGAGGAGGTCGTATTTGAATATGATACACTGCTCAAGCGCTTGCGCGAGCAGGCTTATCTGAACGCGGGAGTCAATATCTGTATCCGTGATGAGAGAGCAACGCTTGAGGACGGTACTTTCCGTGAGGATGATCTCGAATACGAGGGAGGTATTCGCTCCTTCGTAGAGGAGATCAACAATCAGAAGCATTGCGAGCTGGTTCATCCCGACGTCATTTACATGCGTGCGGAAAGAGAAAACTCGATTGCCGAGGTTGCTTTGCAATACAATGACAGCTACAATGAAACGCTGCTCACCTTTGCAAATAACATCAATACCATCGAGGGTGGTACGCATGAGATCGGATTTAAGACGGCGCTCACCAAGGTATTTAATGATTACGGACGCAAGTACAACATCATGAAGGAAAGCGACAAAAATCTTTCGGGTGAGGATGTTCGTGAGGGACTTTGTGCCGTTGTTTCCGTTAAGCTGACGGAGGCACAGTTTGAGGGACAGACAAAATCCAAGCTGGGTAACAGCGAGATGAGAAATTATCTCTATACCCTCGTGACCGAAAAGCTGAGTGAATTTCTCGAGGAAAATCCCTCAGTCGGTAAAGCAATTCTGGACAAGGCACTTGCGGCTTACAGAGCGAGAGAAGCTGCAAGAAAGGCTCGTGAGGCAACGCGCCGCAAGGGGCTCCTGGAGGGCTCTACCCTGCCGGGTAAGCTCCGTGACTGCCAGGAAAAGAATACCGAGCTGACCGAGCTTTATCTCGTAGAGGGAGACTCCGCGGGAGGATCCGCAACGCAGGGAAGAAACTCGCGTTACCAAGCAATCCTTCCTCTGCGCGGAAAGGTGCTCAACGTAGAAAAAACGAGATTGGATAAGGTCTATTCCAATCAGTCTCTGATCCCGATCATTCAGGCACTTGGATGCGGCATCGGTGAGGAATTTGATATTGCAAAGCTTCGTTACGGAAAGATCATTATTATGGCCGATGCGGACGTCGACGGTTCTCATATTCGTATCCTGCTCCTCACATTCTTCTTCCGTCATATGAGAAAGCTGATCGAGGACGGACACATTTATTTCGCACAGCCGCCGCTCTATAAGATCTACAAGAAGGGATCAAAGGCAGGCTCCGAGCGTTATGCTTATACCGAGGAGGAAAAGGAAGCGATCGTTGAGGAGCTTGGAGGAGTGAACATTGAAGCTGACCGATACAAGGGTCTTGGTGAGATGGATCCCGAGCAGCTTTGGGAGACCACGATGGATCCCGCTTACAGAACGATTTTGCGCGTGACCATTGAGGACGCGATTGCCTGCGATGAGATATTCTCTCTTCTCATGGGTGATAAGGTCGAGCCTCGCCGCGTATTTATTGAAGAAAACGCGAAATTTGCGGAGAATCTTGACATTTAAAAGAAATTTCCCTATTCAAAAAAGGAGAGTCTTCCAAAACGCTCTCGAATGAGGGCGTTTTGGAAGGTCCCTTTTGGAGTTATGGGTTTGGGAGAAGGAAAAATCCAACCGAGTTTTCCTTCTCCCAAGGTCCTAACCCCGAAACAATGAATTTCTATGAAAGGAGTGGGGGAGTGAAGGTATTTCAAAATAAATTCTTTTTGATCTGCCTGTGCATTGCACTCGTCTTGTGCACGGTATCGACCACGTTCTCTCTCATGGGCTACAGAGAGCCCGTGCGTGAGGTGCTTGGTGTGATCGCGACCCCATTTCGCTGGGGAGCTACCGTTGTGACCGATGCGGTCAGCGGTTTTTTCAAGCATTTTCAGCTTCAGGGAGCTCTGATCGATCGCAATGAGCAATTGGAAGAGGAAATATCCCGATTGGAAGCCGAAAAAAATTATGCGGAGCTTCTGGAGGAGGAAAACAAGCGTTTGCGTGATTACCTCGGAATGAAGGATAAATATCCCTCCTTCCTCCTCGAGGAAGCAATGGTGATCGGATCCGAGGCATCCGATTACATGACTGTTTTTACCCTCAACAGAGGAACCGCGCACGGGATATCGATCAATATGCCCGTGGTGGTGAAGGCAGGTGTGGTAGGATACGTCATCGAGGTGGGACTCACATGGTGTAAGGTGTCCACAATTCTTGAAAAAAGCGCGGATTCCAAGGGGATCGGTGCCTATATTGAAAACAGCGGTACGATGGGCGTTGTGATCGGTGATTATACGCTCGAGCAACAGGGTCTTTGCAAAATGACCTATATCGAAGAGGGTGCCGATATTAAGGTCGGAGATCTCGTCCTCTCCAGCGGTGTCGGAAGCGTTTATCCTGCCGATCTGATTATCGGTGTGGTCGAAGAGGTCACTGTGGACGAATACAGCCGCACGATCGTCGCAAACGTCCGTCCAACGGTCGATTTTTCCGCTCTGCACTACGTTTTGATCATTACGGGATATGAAACGGGAGATAACGGAGATTATCAAAAGCCCGTAACCACGCCTCCTGCGGATCAGACGACCGAGGAGGAGGACGATTACGTTCCTCCCGGAGTCGGTAACGGAGGATACGGATAATGGCAAAGTATATCCTCGGCAGGCAGGCACAAACGAGGTCGGAGATCATTCGTTACTGTGTGATCATAGGAACCACTCTCTTTTTGCTTGCAATTATACAAACGTCGGTGATGGGAAGAATAAAGCCATTTGGCGTGACTCCCGATCTGATTATTACCGCAGTCTTGACGGTGACATTGATTTGCGGATATCATGCAGGCTCCATTACGGGGATCGCGGCGGGATTTATCATCGATGCGCTCGCATCAACGGGTATTTCTCTTCTTCCGCTGATCTATTTTATAATGGCATATCTGATCGGATATTACGTCAAGGTGCTCAACGCGCACGGCTATCTCTCTTATCTGATCTGCTTTGCGATCGCTCTTGGCGTGAGATTTCTCACAACATTTGCTTATACGCTTCTCACCTACCGTGAGATCGATTTTTCAAGCTTTCTTTTGTCCCTGGCGCTTCCCGAGCTTCTCGGAACGCTTTTGTTTGGAGCACTCATCTTTTTCCCGCTTCTTGGGATCTGTGTACGGCTCCAAGGAAAAAGATGAACTTTGTAATTAATATTTTTCAATACAATACAGGAAAGGTGTAAAAACCGTGGCTAACGAAAAAGACAAAATAGTTGACAAGCAGCAGGAATTGGCGCTGTTTGAAAATCAGAAGATCGTGGACGTAGGCATGGAAAAGGAGGTAAAGAAATCCTTTATTGAGTATTCTATGTCGGTCATTATGTCCCGTGCACTTCCCGACGTCAGAGACGGCATGAAGCCGGGTCAGCGTCGTATCCTGTACGCAATGTACGAGGACGGCTTGGTTCATTCCAAGCCCTTCCGCAAATCCGCAACGACCGTCGGTAACGTGCTCGGTCGCTACCATCCTCACGGTGACGCTGCCGTTTACGGAACGATGGTACGTATGGCACAGCCCTTTACTCTCCGCTATCCTCTTATTGAGGGTCACGGTAACTTCGGTTCGGTCGACGGTGACTCCGCGGCTGCATACCGTTATACCGAGGCGCGTATGGACCGCATTGCGGACGAGATGATGCGTGATCTTGACAAAAACGTTGTGCCGATGATGCCGAACTTTGATAACCGTTTGCAGGAGCCGACGGTCTTGCCGTCGCGCTTCCCCAACCTGCTTGTCAACGGATCGATGGGTATTGCCGTCGGTATGGCGACCAACATTCCTCCCCACAACCTCGGAGAGGTCATTGATGCCACCATCTACCGCATGGACAACCCCGAATGTACCATCGATGATCTGATGCAGTTTATTCAGGGTCCCGACTTCCCCACCTATGCGACCATTTACGGTGTCAACGGCATCAAGCAGGCGTATACCACGGGTAAGGGACATATTATGGTCCGCGCTAAGGCGGAGATCAAAGAGGAAGAGCGCAAGATCATCTTCACCGAGATCCCCTACGCGGTCAACAAGAGCTTGCTTTGCGAATCCATTGCGCAATGTGTGAAGGAAAAAAAGATCGACGGCATTACCGAGCTGCGTGACGAGTCGGGCAGAGACGGTATGCGTATTGTGGTAGAGTACCGCCGCGACGCAAACGGACAGATCATTCTCAATCAGCTCTATAAATATACCCAGCTTCAGGAGACCTTTGCAGTCAATATGCTGGCTCTCGTCAACAACGAGCCAAAGGTACTCAATCTTGCCAACATTCTCGACCACTACATCGCGCACCAGGAGCAGGTCATCATCCGTCGCACGCAGTTCGATCTGGATAAGGCAAAAGCGAGAGCACACATTTTCGAGGGATACAAGATCGCTCTTGATAACATCGACGAGATCGTACAGATCATGAAGACCTCGCCCTCCATTCCCGAGTCCAAGCTCAAGCTGATGGAGCGCTTCGGTCTGACGGATATTCAGGCGCAGGCGATCGTTGAGATGACACTCGGTAAGCTGACGGGCATGGAGAGAGGAAAGATCGAGGATGAGCTTCTCCGTCTCCACAATCTCATCAAGGAGCTGGAGGAGATCCTTGCCGATATGGGTAAGATCAAGCAGATCATTAAGGACGAAATGATGGCGATCCGCAACAAGTACGCGGATGAGAGAAGAACCGCTATCGTTCCCGCGGAGCATGAGATCGTTCTTGAGGATCTCATCGAGCGCCATAGCTGCGTGATCACGCTCACGCACGCCGGTTATATCAAGCGTCAGCCTGCCGATACCTATTCCGCACAGCACAGAGGCGGTAAGGGTATCATTGCGATGGGGACGAAGGATGAGGACTTTATCGAAAAGGTTATTTCTGTCAACAGCCATTCTTATCTGATGATGTTTACCAATACGGGTAAGGTACAGATGCGTAAGGCATATATGATTCCCGAAGCAAGCAGAACCGCAAAGGGACAGAATCTTGTCAATATTCTGGATATGACAGAGGGCGAGAAGATCACTGCCTGCATTAGTGTGGATGCGTTCACCGATGATGAGTATCTCACCATGGTCACGAGAAACGGCGTGATCAAGCGTACGCCTCTTTCCGAGTACGAATATCAGCGTAAGGGCGGCAAGATCGCGCTTCACCTCGACGAGGGAGACGAATTGGTATTCGTTGTCCGTACGCATGGCGAATGTGATCTGATGATCGCAACCGCAAACGGTCAAGCGATCCGCTTCTCCGAGTCCAACGTACGCGTCATGGGTAGAACCGCACGCGGTGTGCGCGGTATCCGCCTCAAGGACGGCGACTACGTTGCGGGTGTTTGTGTAGTCGATGACAGCAAGCGTCTGCTTTGCGTTACCGAGAACGGCTTTGGTAAGCGCAGCCCGTTTGATGACTTCCGTTTGATGAAGAACCGCGGAGGCGGAGGCGTTGCCTGCTATAACATCACCGAAAAGAGCGGTATTCTCACAGGAATTGCCGCTGTCACCGATGAGGATGACATCATGATGATCACCGATTCCGGCGTTATCATTCGTACTCCCGTTGCGGGCATTCCCGAGCGCTCCAGAAGTGCGGGAGGCGTTATCGTCATGAGACTTGGCGAGGATCAAAAGCTCGTTAACTTCACCGTGGTTGCTCACATTGAGAATGAAGAGAACGGCGAAGAGGAAGAATCTGTAGAGGAAACTGCACCCGTAGAAGAATAAAATCTTGAGGGAGGGGATACTTCCCCTCCCTCGAAAATTTTAAAAGAAAAGTTAAAAGGTAACGTAAGGAGAAAAATGATGAAACGTGAGGACATCCGTATCAGAGATCCGTTTATTGTAACGGACAAAGAACATAATTGCTACTATATGTACGGCACGACCGATCTGGAGTATGGAAGTCTCCGCGCGGGTCACACCTTTACTGTTTACAAATCCTATGATCTTGAAAATTTTGACGATGGAAAGATCATTTTTGACGGATCTGAGATCGGATTTTGGGCAGACCGCGATTATTGGGCACCCGAGGTTCATATTTACAATGGAAAATACTATCTGTTCGGTAGCTTCAAGAGTGAGGATCATCGCAGAGCGACGCAGATCCTTGTTTGCGATACTCCCGACGGAAAATTTAAGCCTATCTCTCAAAAGCCCGTTACTCCCGAGGATTGGGAATGTCTTGACGGTACGCTTTGGGTGGAAAATGGCACCCCGTATATCGTTTTTTGCCATGAATGGGTACAGGTTACCGATGGAGAGATGTGGGCAATGCCCTTGACGGAGGATCTTTCCGCGCCTGCTGGTGAGCCCTTTATGCTTTTCCGCGCGTCGGATAATCCCTACGTTGAAATGGCAAGTAAAGAAAATTACGTCACCGACGGTCCCTTCCTCTACAACGACGGAGACGGCAAGACGAAAATGATCTGGTCGAGCTTCCGCGGCGGGAAATATGCGATCTTTCATGCCGAAAGTGACTCTATTCACGGTCAATGGACACATGGCGCACCCCATTTTGATTTTGACGGCGGTCACGCAATGCTTTTTGAGACCCTTGACGGCAAAAAAATGATCTCTCTACACAGCCCAAATAAGGCAAATTACGAGAGAGCACAGTTTTATGAGATTTGAAAAAATTTTCGAACCCTTTTTTGAAAGGTTCTGAAAAGGAGAGGGTATGGGAGAGGAAAAACTCTTCCTTAAAGAGTTTTTCCTCTCCCAATGTCTAAATTATATTTTCCCCTGAAAGGTTTTATTGAATGAAAAAAAGATTTTGTATGCTTCTGGCTCTTATGCTGGCAATGATATTGGCTGGCTGTAGCGGTTGCTCCGGATGTAATGGCTGCTCGAGCTGCTCTGCATGCTCGTCGGCTCCTGCTCTTGAGACTGTCTACGACCGTATCGTGGAATTGATCGAGGGCTCCAAGGAGATCAATACTGTTCTATACGGCGCGGGGCTTCCTGTCTACGGAAAGGACTCCAAGTATGCCGATTATCAAATGATCTACGGCGAGGATACCCATGCGGTTGTCTATGAATACGTATCGGAGTTTGCGAAATTCAGATCCGATACCGAAATCAAGACGGCAGCAGAGAAGATCTACACCGCCGAATGTCTTGCCCCCTTCTATAGCTCTGCTTTTGACGGTCTTGCCATTTCCGACAGCCAGAACGGCATGGTTGTTGCCAAGGCACGCTACGACGTTGGCAGTGCGCAGCTCCGTCAGCTTTCCAACATGGAAAACGGCTTGAGCGGAATGAGAATTTATGACTATTCCACCATAGAGATCATCAACCCGAGTACCGCGGATCTCTTCCGTATTCAGGTAGATACCTGGCTTGAGGATACCCCATGGCAGATCGAGCAGGTCACCCTTTCCTTCGCGCTTGCGGAGGATGGGCAGTGGTATCTCAATACCTTCACAGGTTAAAGTTAACGAGCTATGTCCTCATTTTGTCTCTTTCGATATTCCATGGGTGTGCATCCAACCGCCTCACGAAAGCGTTTTCCAAAATAACTCGCGCTTTCAAAGCCGCAGAGCTTCCCTACTCTTTTGATCGGATCGTTGCTGTATTTGAGATATCTCTTTGCTTTCTCAATGCGGATACGGTTCAATTCTTCCATTACGGTAACGCCTCTCTCTGCCATATAATGGCGGCATAGGGAAAAGCGATCCATTCCAACCTCGGCGGCAACATCGTCAAGTGTCAATAATTCTCCGTATCGGCACTCCAGCATCTGCTGTACTTTTGTGACGGTAGAATTTTTCCTTGTTAAAACAGACAAAAAGATATCCATCACGATCGGGTATCCTGCTGACGAACGGGATAGCACAGTCGAGTTACCCATTGCAAACTGCAAAAGATGCTTGAACTCTCTTTCTAAAAAAGCAGGGACGGAAAATCGAAACCAATCTCCCGTGCCGAGGTAATCAAGCGTTTTTTTATCCATGGTAAAGGTGATGTATGCGGTATAAAAATCGCTCCCCTCGTAGCTGTGCGAAATGTCCTTTCGGATAAATACACCCTCACCTTCACGGAGCAAGAAATGTTCTCCGTTCACGCAGAATTTCCCCATACCCTTATATACCCATAAAAAATGGTGGGAGTCAAAGCCTGCGGGACGGTTTGTTGATTTCTGTATTCCTTCCCCAACCGAGGTCAGAACGAATGGTAGAACGGAAAAAAGCTCTTTGTGAATTTCGTGAAACATCATTTTTTCAATATCCTTATAAATCAGATTGCAAATTAGCTTTATTTAGTCAATATTATTATATCACTAAAATGTTTGGTTGTAAATGGAGAATTTTATGAAATTTCAATTTACCAAATCAAAAAAGCCGTATTATTTAAAAAAATTTGGTGGCGAGGTCATGGGGCATTCTTATGCCGTGACCAATCACTATCTTACGCGAGACGGAAAACCGTATATCTATCGCATGGGAGAATTCCACTTTTCGCGTGTCCCGAGAAGCGATTGGGAGGCCGAGCTGCTCAAAATGAAGCAAGGCGGAATTGAGATCGTTGCCTCCTATTTGTTCTGGATCCACCATGAGGAGACGGAGGGCGTGTTTGATTTCTCCGGAAATCGCGATCTCGGTTTCTTTTGTGAAACCTGTAGAAAGGTAGGTATGCCCTTTTTCCTTCGACTTGGTCCGTGGGCACACGGAGAAGCACGAAACGGAGGCTTTCCGGATTGGCTTCTTGAAAAATGCGGCGGAAAAGAGCATACGCGCGTCAACGAGCAACCCTATCTTGATTGTGTACGTCGCTTTTTTGTGCGCGTTTATGAGGAGATCAAGGAACATATGGACGTCGTGATCGGTATTCAGGTGGAAAATGAGCTTCACAGAAACGCGCCGCATATGGAAACGTTGTGTCATATGATCGAAGAGATTGGATTTCATGCGCCGATCCGCACTGCGACAGGCTGGGGACCCGCAGGACGTGGCGCGGAGCTTCCCAAGGGAATGCTTCTCCCTGTTTACGGTGGCTATCCCGAAGCTCCTTGGGCAGCACATATCGAGCCAATGCTGGGCTATTCTACATTCCATTTTTCAAGCGATTGGAACAGCGCGGATATCGGCACAGACGTTCTTGATGCAGATGGTTCCGAGGATGAAACCGTTGCCTTGGATGATCAGGCAAATCCCTATCTGACGTGTGAGATTGGCGGAGGAAATCAAGTAACCTACCATCGACGCCCCCTGCTATCCTCGTCTGATATTACATCTAATGTGATCTGCCGTCTTGGCTCGGGTTGCAACGGAGTCGGATATTATATGTATCACGGTGGAAGAAATCCCATTGGCAAGACCACGATGCAGGAAAGCCGAAAATCAGGGTATAAAAACGATTACCCGATCATCTCGTATGATTTTCAAGCTCCGATCGGTGATTGCGGACAGCTTCGACAGAGTTACTTTGAGCTTCGCTCGATCCATTCCTTTTTGGAGTACTTTGGAGAACTGCTGGCGCCAATGCCGTCATATCTTCCCGATCATGCTCCAAAGGATCTTTTTGATACCAACACGTTGCGTTGCGCGGTCAGAAGCGATGGAACAAGAGGCTTTCTCTTTTTCAATAATCACGCACACGCGGAAAATATGAAAGATATCACAGAAACTGTACATGTGGAGTTAGCAGACAAAAACTTGCCCGTATCGATTCCCCTCACCGTACCAAAAAACAGCTACGGAATTATTCCGATTCGATTCCCGCTTGGCTTTGAGGTTGCCGAATGGATTACGGCAATGCCGATTTTTACAGATGAAAGCAAGGTTATTTTTGAGGCTTTTGATGGTATTAAGCCGCAGATCTGTCTTGCAAACGGAAAAATTATCGATCTTCAAGATGGGATATCCATTGGCGGGATTAAACTTGGCCTTTGCAAAAAAGAGAGGCGCGCAGAAGACGTTTTTGGCTCTATTCCGCTTTGCCGAGTGAGTAACAAGCTCTCCGATGCGGTTTTTGAGCACATAGAAAACCGAGACGGTTCCATGATTGAAACTGTTGAAAGCGTAGAATATGAATTTGTTCTTCCGCCCGATACAAAAACGCTTGTGATCGACGCGATGGGAAATGCCGCGGCACTGTTTTGCGGCGATGCCCTAATTTCGGATTTTTATCTTTACGGAGATCGTTGGTACGTTGACGTTCGCGAGATATCTCCCTTCTCAACGATGACGTTAAAAATTCTGCCCATGACGGCAGAAAATCGCCGTAACGTTTATTTGGAAATAGATATGCCGATCGGTGTATGTGAGCCGTCGGTTTATGCTCTAAAGGAGTCAGATAATGAAATACAGAATTGAACATGATTCCATGGGTGAGGTCAAGGTGCCTGCCGATCGCTATTGGGGCGCGCAGACCGAGCGAAGTCGCGAGAATTTTCGCATCGGTGTGGGTCTCGAGACGATGCCAACAGAGATCATTCTTGCCTTTGGAATTTTAAAAAAGGCTGCTGCTCTTGCGAACTTTGCCCTTCGTCCCGAAAAAATGACCGCCGAGAAGCGCGATGCGATCGTATCCGCTTGCGACGAGGTTAGCGAATTGAAACTTATAGGGCATTTTCCTCTTGTTGTATGGCAGACCGGGTCCGGTACACAGTCAAATATGAACGTAAATGAGGTGGTTGCCAATCGCGCGAACGAGCTTCTTGGCAAAGTATTGATCCATCCAAACGATGACGTCAATATGTCGCAATCATCAAATGATACCTTTCCTACCGCCATGCACATCGCGGCGGTTCTATCTCTTCGACAGAAGCTCCTTCCTGCGTTGGAGAGATTGATTGAAACCCTGCTTCGTTTGGAATCCGAAAATACAGATGCCATCAAATGCGGCAGAACACACCTGCAGGATGCAACCCCCATTCTCTTTTCGCAGGAGATCTCCGGTTGGCGCACTTCTTTGGAGCGTGACCGTTCCATGCTTTTACAAGCGCTCGAGCCACTTTCCGAGTTAGCCTTGGGCGGTACCGCGGTTGGAACGGGCCTGAACGCACCAAAGGGCTTTGACGTTGCGGTTGCAGATGAAGTTTCTCGCTTAACGGGTATTACCTTCCAAACGGCGCAAAACAAGTTTCACTCCTTGACCTCCAAGGATGAATTTGTATTTGCGCACGGTGCGCTCAAGGCTCTTGCCGCTGATCTGATGAAGATTGCGAACGATATCCGCTGGCTTGCCTCAGGACCCAGAAACGGTCTTGGTGAGATCTTTATTCCGGAGAATGAACCCGGTTCGTCTATCATGCCCGGCAAGGTTAATCCCACGCAATGTGAGGCGATCACAATGGTCGCGGTGCAAGTCATGGGAAATGACGTTGCGGTCGGCATGGCAGCTTCGCAAGGAAATTTTGAATTGAACGTATTTATGCCGGTTTGCGCGTACAACTTCTTACAGTCTGTTCGACTGCTTGCCGATGCAATGACCTCATTTGAATTGCATTGTGTGCGTGGCATCATTGCAAATCGTTCAAAAATGAGAGAGAATCTTGACCGATCCCTCATGACGGTTACGGCACTGAACCCTCACATCGGTTATGAAAATGCAGCAAAAACCGTTAAGCTTGCACATAGCGAAAATATTACGCTCCGTGAAGCATGCTTGCGACTGGGATTCCTAACGGCAGAGCAATTTGATTCGCTTTTCCATCCCGAGCAAATGGTATAAAAAAGAGCGCCGAATGGTTAGCGATGTGTAACCGTTCGGCGCTCTTTTTGCTATGAAATTAAATTTGATAATTTACAGGCGGGGTGGTGATTGCACTCCCCCTTGTTTGTGGGCCGTTTCTCTGCACCTCGCGCCATCTTTCCTCAAATTCAAGTGTCTCAGCGGAGGGTAAAATCGGAGGCTCTTTTCCAAAGAAACGGGCGCGAAATGCACGCGACTGCTTGGATTGTAGCTCAATCAACTCTTTCTCGGCTTCTCCGATCGCATATGCGCGCATTGCGACTCCCTCTCCGGTGCAAATGCGCTCCATTTGACGGAAGAAGTTGTTGAGGAGAAACTGTGCGTAGGCTACCAATCGATAGCTTCCATAGCAGCGGTAATGGCGATCATACTCGGTTCCGCTTGCCTCAACTGCAACAGTCATTCCTGTCTTGATTGCTTCCAAAACTGCGTCTGCTGTTCTTTCTTTTGCAAAGCATATCGTGTATAGGTGCGGAAATTCAGCGGATTTTTTATATCCGTGAACGTCGCTGGAGCCGACCACGGGAATGTTAAGCCCCTCTGCACGCAAATCGTTCCAAAGTGCGACTGAAAGGTTGTTGCCGATCTGCTTCATGCCACCAACTAATTCATAGGCATCAAACATACCGCTTTTGAGAAGAAGTTTTGCAAAATCGGAGCAGACGTTGTTGACCTGCGATCCGCCCGGCTTCCAAAACGGGTGCGGAAAAATTGCAAGCCCTCCTGCCGCGTGGATCTTATCGGTTGCCCACATTGCCAGAGCATAGCGGTCAACGTATTGCGCGGGAACCTGCTTTGGAACACGTGCTTTGTACTCCTCGGTTTCATTGTTGAAACCATCTGTGTCTTTGACGTAAAGCTCCGCAACGCTTGTGCTTCCTCCAACGTGCACAATATGAATAATGCTTCCCGGTGTGTGTACTTCTTCCCCGTTAATTCGGAAAAATTCCATATCGACACCGCGATAGGTCTCGTCAACCTCACCGCCGGGATAAAAGCGATTGTGGTCGGTAAGCGCATAGCAGTCGTAAGCCTGCTCGCGGTAATGGCCTGCTGTTGCCGCCGGGTCGCGCTTGCCGTCAGAACGAAAGCTGTGGGAATGAAAATCCGCCTTTAGAGGTGTGCGGTCATAAAGATCGTCTGAGAGAGAGTAGATCGGAAGCTCCGCAAGAAGTGTTTCATCCCGATATAGCTTTACAAGATATTCCTGCTCGCCCGAAAAGGAATGCTCAAAGCATATCACGCCGTTATGTGCAATTGCGGATATCACTTGGTGCGTTATAGGCGTCTTATAGCTCAACTCATCATTATCTCTTCCGATAATTGTAAGACAATATTCAGCGCCTTCAACCGGCAAAAATGCTTTTTCTCTTGCGATAATGGTCATTTTTGTCATTGTAGCTGCGAGAACAACAGAAGGATATATTGCATAATTTTCAGGAGTAGGAAGCATTCTGCTAAACCTCTTTTCTTAAATTGTACCTATTTAATTTTATCATAAAAAAATGAGAAAAGCAATATATATATGAAAAAGAGATGCAATTTTGCATCTCTTTTTTGGTGTGTTTACGGTGACAAAAGGGTAATCAAATTATCCGCGAGGCGGAAAAGATCCGGCAAAAAGATGCACAGAAGCGATGAGATCACTACGGTAATGACGGCTACGATTGCAAAAAATCCCCAGGTGGATCCTTTTCTTTCAAAACGAATTTCAGCGCGGTATCGCAGATCCTCCGGAATGTAGAAGTGCATGGTCGTAAAGTCGATCTTAAATTCTTGTTTCTTGACTCGGAACAATGCTGAGAACGATTTTCTCTTGTTTACAACCTCCGAAGCTTTGGAAGTTTCATGATCGGAACTGCTATTGGCTTGCACATCCTCTTCTACGCAACGAACAAGTTTGCCAAAGGTAACTCTTTTTGTTAATTCGCGACGAATGGAAGGATTTTGAAAGTAGCCGAGCTCGGATAATGTTTTTGCGTTCTCGGGAGATGTACAGCCACTGCGGATCACGGTTCGAACAAACTTACCATGTACCTGTTTGGTGTAGGCAATCATAGCGCCGGCTATAATCAATCCTATTGCAATTCCCAAAACAATGTTGCGGAGCGTCGTTGCTGTTCCCGCAGCAACAGAAAAATTTTGATAGCTTCCTAGCGCAACCGAAAAATAGTTTTCTTCTAAATAGGTCAAAATCTCACAGATGACGGAATTTTGATACCATTCTGCCAAATTTTTCCAGAGCGAGTTTCCTCCTGCGGAAAGTAGAAAGAATTTACTCATATAAGTCTCCGTTTCTGCTGAAATGTTGGTTTTTTAGGTGTGCGCGGGATCCGTAGAGAGAAGATCCCGCGCATCATTCCCGAAATTACTTCTTGATGACATCAATGCCGATATATTTTCTCAATACCTCGGGAACGGTTACACTACCGTCTGCGTTTTGGTTTTGCTCAACAAGCGCAGGGAAAATGCGGCTGGTTGCCAGTCCGGAGCCGTTCAGCGTATGGAGATACTCCATTTTTCCATTGTCACGCTTGACACGCATCATGCCTCGTCTTGCCTGATAGTCGCGGGCGTTTGATACAGAAGAAACCTCCTTGTAGCCGTTCATGGACGGAATGTTGATCTCAATATCGTAGGTGCGTGCCATAGATGCAGAGCAGTCTGCGGCTGCAAGCTTAACAGTACGGAAATGGAAGCCAAGCCCCTTAACAAGATTCTCTGCGTTTGCTACGAGCTCGTCAAATGCTTCATCACTCTTCTCGGGAAGCGTGTACTGAACCATTTCGACCTTGTTAAACTGGTGTCCGCGTACCATTCCGCGCTCATCTGCACGGTAAGAGCCTGCCTCGCGGCGGAAGCAAGGCGTGTAGCTGATATATTTCTTGGGAAGATCTGCCTCGGTCAAGATCTCATCACGGTGGAGCGATACCAATGCAGTCTCAGCGGTCGGAAGCATGAAGCGACGACGCTCATCCTCTGCGGTCTCCATCCAATAAACCTCATCCTGGAACTTCGGGAACTGTCCTGCGGTCAGACCGCACTCGTAACCGAGCATGTGAGGTACGAGCATGAGTTGATAACCGTTTCCAATGTGTGTATCAATAAAATAGTTGAGAATTGCCCACTCAAGACGTGCACCGATGCCGGAGTAGATCCAAAATCCGTTTCCGGAAAGCTTTGCACCGCGCTTGTAGTCAATCAATCCCAGATTGGTGCATAGATCAACGTGGTTTTGGGGCTCAAAATCAAAGTTTTTGGGTTCGCCAAAGTAGCGAAGAGGCTCATTGTTCTCTTTTCCGCCCTCTTTGAGGTCCGGATCGGGAAGATTGGGAAGACCGAGCATAAAGGAAGTGAGCTGCGTTTCTACCTCCTTGAGCTTTTCGTCATTCGATTTTACCTTCGCGCCAAGCTCTTTCATCTCTGCGAAGATAGCGGAAAGGTCCTTCCCTTCTTTTTTATACTGCGGAATGAGCTTGTTGGTCTTGTTTTGGTCTGCCTTAAGTGCCTCGGTTTCGTTGATCAGTGCGCGTCTTTCGGTGTCAAGCTTGAGAATCATCTCGACGTCTTCTCTTGCGTCTTTTCCTTTTTTTGCGAGTCTTGCAACAATTTCATCGGGACATTCCTTGATATATTTGATGTCTAACATGGTATTTGCTTCCTTTTCCTTGTATATTAATCAATATTGTTGAAAATTTGTTCGCCACAGATGGTTTTTAACAGGGCTTCGAGGTCATCGTCGTCATCGTATGCAAGTTCAATAACCTTTTTCTTTGCGCTTTTAAGAATACGAACCTTTCTTCCAAGTGTTGCAACGGCACGGTGCTCAAGATCTTTCATGTATGCCTTTCTCTGAAGGCCTTCGCTTTGGTCCTCGTCGCTTTCCTCGCGCTCATAGTTCATAAGGCGGATCGTGCGCTCAACATCTCTAACGGAAAGGTCTTTATCAATGACTTTTTGTGCCAATCCTGCAATTTGATCGCGATTTTTGAGTCCCAACAGCGCTCTTGCGTGGCCTGCGCTCAGGGAACCGTTGCGCACGTATTCCAAGACCTCTTCGGGGAGATCTAAAAGACGAAGCATGTTCGTAATAGTGGATCTGTTTTTACCTACCTGTTTAGATACCTGCTCCTGTGTTAATCCAAAGCTTTTAATCAACGTGTGATATGCGAGCGCTTCTTCAAGAGGATTCAAATCCTCTCTTTGTACATTCTCGATTACAGCAACCTGTGCGGCTTTCAGATCATCCCCGTCCAATACAACTGCGGGAATTTCACTTAAGCCTGCCATTTTTGCAGCTCTCCAGCGTCTTTCGCCTGCTATAATTTCATACGTTCCTGCCAAAAGTGTGCTTTCACGCACAATAATGGGCTGAAGAACGCCAAATTGCCCAATTGAATCGGCTAACTGCTCCAAAGACTCATGAGAAAACGTCTTTCTTGGTTGATCTCTGCGCGGCTCGATTTCCGATATGCGAATCGTACTTGCGGAGCTCTTCTTGTCACCCGGGAGAATGTTGTCGTCGAGAAGTGCGTAAAAATCGCGCCCCAATCCGCTTCTTCCTTTTACCATTCTATATTCCTTTCTTTGTTATATGTACTTTTCTGCCTTAAATGCGCTCTACGAGCTCTTTGGCAACATTCAAGTATTCTACTGCGCCTTTGGAGTGCTTGCCGTGATAATACACGGGAAGTCCAAAGCCGGGCGCCTCCGAAACCTTGACGTTTCTGGAGATTGTAGTCTCGAAAAGCTTGTCTGCATAGTGCTTGCGAAGCTCGTTAAGAACCTGCGCGGAGAGAATCAGTCGATTATTATGCATTGTGATCAGAATTCCCGTTACGTTCAATGCCTTGTTGTAATGCGCCTTGATGCGGCTGACGGTAAACATCAGCTGAGAGAGTCCTTCAAGTGCAAAGAATTCGCACTGCATAGGGATGATGATGCCGTCACTTGCGGTTGCTGCGTTGACTGTTAGCATGCCAAGAGAGGGAGGACAGTCAATAATAATGTAATCAAATTGATCGCTTATCTCTTCAAGCTTCTTTTTGAGGACAAATTCGCCCGCCTCTGTCTCTCCAAGAAGGAGTTCTGCTTTTGCAAGCGTTGTGTGAGTGGGGATCAGCCATAAATTCTCAAAGGGAGTTTTAAGAATGACCGAAGATGCGCTTGCATCGGTGGTCAAAACATCAAAAACAGTGGCTTTGAGATTCTTTTTTGCGATTCCTACGCCGCTGGTGGCATTTCCTTGGGGATCGAGGTCGATCAGGAGGACCTTGTATCCGAGAATTCCGAGCGCGGCGGCAATGTTAATGGCGGACGTCGTCTTGCCGACGCCACCTTTTTGGTTTGCAAATGATATAATTTTACCCATCCGGTTACTTCCTTTCGATCTAAATTGCTTTACGGTGAGCATAAATGTGCCAGCGTATTTATTATACCACACTTGCGCCTAAAATGCAACAGAAAGAGAAAAGAATTTACTAATATATCAAAAATGTTTCACGTGAAACGTTAAAATCAGATCACCGGCTAGTAAGGGATGTTTCACGTGAAACATAAAAGAGCCTCCTGCGAGGCTCTTTTGTGTTATAAAGGTTTTTTCTTGATTGCTCCAAAGCTACGTGGATATGCAACGGGGGTTTCCTTGCTCTTTGGGATGACGATGATGCATCTTTCTTCGTCGGAGTCTGCACAGCAGAGTGCTTTCTTGTGCATGATAGGTGTGGCACCGCCGAGCTTGGAAATCCCACTTGCTGCCTCTGTCAGTTCGCCGTCGGCTTTTGCTGCTTTCAGAGCGATAAGAGAGCCTCCGATTTTTACATATGGGATTGCAAGTTCTGAAAGAATGCTTAGCCGAGCAACGGCGCGGCTTGTTACGACGTCAAATTTGCCCAGCTTGTTGAGCGTGTCGTGATCTTCGGCGCGTGCTGAAATGGCGAAAACGTTTTTGAGGCTGAGAAGAGTTGCGGTTTCTTTGACAAAATTAATTTTCTTTTGCGTGCTGTCTAATGCTGTGATCTGTAGGTCTCTTCTTGCGATTGCAAGAGGCAGCGTTGGGAAGCCCGGGCCGCATCCAATGTCCAAAACACGAGACCCAAAAGGAATGAACTCTGCGGCGAGAAGAGAATCAATATAGTGTTTTGCAATAATATCGGGGATATTGCGAATTGCGGTGAGATTCGTTATCTCGTTTATCTTCAGCAGATGCTCTGTAAGGGTGTAGAAATCTCTTTCGTTGCCGTTTGTAAGCTCTTGTGTATTGTTTTTGATGGATAATTGTTGAAATAACTCTTGAAAAGTTTGGTAATCCAATGCAATTCTCCTTTTATTTTATATTAAGGTAGATCAAGAGGACGGATATATCGGCAGGATTGACGCCGCTGATGCGAGATGCTTGACCAAGTGTAAGTGGACGGAGCTTTTCGAGCTTTTGCGCCGCCTCGATCCTCAAACCGCGAATTTCTCGATAGTTTAAGTCAAGAGGAAGCTTCTTTTCTTCAAGCCTCTTGCGGTGCTCGACTTCTGCACATTGCCGCTTGGCGTAACCTGCGTATTTGATGTCAACCTCGACGGTGAGACGAACTGTTGCTGGGAGTTGAGGACGGTCTGGATCTATTTTTGCAAGTTGCTCATAGCTAACTGCCGGACGGCGGAGAAGATCTGCGAGTGATGCGCCGGACTTTAACCGCGTTTCGCCTATCTCTTCAAGGAAGGGGTTTGCAGTCTCCGGGGAGACATGCGTAGACTCTAATCTCTCTTTTTCCGCTTCTTCTTTGCTTTTTTTAGACAAATATTGCGCATAACGTGCGTCGTTAATGAGGCCAACTTCGCGTCCGATCGGAGTGAGTCGAAGGTCTGCGTTGTCTTGACGAAGGAGTAATCTGTACTCGGAACGCGAGGTCATCATGCGATAGGGTTCGTTCGTACCTTTTGTGACAAGATCGTCGATCAACGTGCCGATGTAACTCTCGGAACGCTTCATAATGATCGGCGATTTGCTTTGCAGCTTTCTTGCGGCGTTGATCCCTGCGACAAGTCCTTGTGCCGCGGCTTCCTCGTAACCCGAGGTGCCGTTAAATTGACCTGCGCCGTAAAGGCCTTTTATATCCTTAAATTCTAAGGTTGCGTTCATTTGTGTAGGATCTGCGCAGTCGTATTCGATGGCATATGCGTAGCGCATGATTTCCGCGTTTTCAAATCCTGCGAGAGAGTGGAGCATTTTGACTTGTACGTCTGTGGGGAGGGAGGTGGAGAAGCCTTGAATGTACATTTCCTCTGTGTTCTCTCCCATTGGCTCGACAAAGAGCTGATGGCGCTCTTTGTCTGCAAATCTGACCAGCTTGTCCTCGATGGAGGGGCAATACCGCGGCCCTGTGCCGTGGATCTTTCCGGAATAAAGGGCGCTTCTCTGGATGTTATCTCGGATGATCTTGTGTGTGCTTGCGTTGGTGTAAACGATGTGGCAGGGGATTTGCGAGGTTCCGTTGAACATATCCTCGTCATGCTGTACGCTGTAGGGAAGGATGTGATCGTCGCCGGGCTGCTCCTCAAGTTGATCAAGACGGATCGTTGAACGCTTGACGCGCGCCGGAGTTCCGGTCTTAAAACGTAAAAGCTTAATGCCTGCGGCTTGCAGAGAGGCGGAAAGTCCCTTTGCGGGAAGCGTCCCGTCCGGACCTGCTTCGTAGGATACGGAACCGACAAATATTGCGCTTTCAAGGTGGGTTCCGGTTGCAATAATGACGCAGTCACAGAACCATTCCTCGCCCAATTTTGTTACAACGGAACGGACGCTCTTGACGCCGTTTTCGTCCTCTTTTGTACGAAGCTCCACGATCTCTGCCTGGATCAAACGGAGGTGCTCTGTCTTTTCCAGAGTGTGCTTCATAATGCTTTGATATTTTTTGCGATCCGCCTGCACGCGTTTGCTTTGAACTGCGGCTCCCTTGCCCAAATTGAGGGTTCGGGACTGCAGTGTGACAAGGTCTGCAACCCTGCCCATTTCTCCACCCAGTGCGTCAATTTCATAGACGAGGTGCCCTTTCGCGGTGCCGCCGATGGAGGGGTTGCATGGCATATTCGCGACGGTATCGAGTGACATGGTAAACAGCACGGTGTCGATCCCCATGCGCGCCGCTGCGAGGGCGGCTTCGACTCCTGCGTGACCTGCTCCGACGACGGCGATCTGCGTGCGAAGCGGCTGATTTGTTTCGGACATACGAGTGCTCCGTTCTGCCGCTGCTTTGCGGCTTAAATATAGTAGACAAATATTGCTATTTTGATAGGTTTCTTATTCTACGCGCCCAAGATATTCCTTTTGCGCTTCGGAGAGGGTGTCGATGGTGATATTAGAGGCTGCGAGCTTGATCGCGGCGACCTCTTGGTCGATCTCTGCGGGGACGGCGTAAACCTGATTCTTGAGGTCTTTTCCGTGCTTTGCGAGATATTCGAGTCCCTTTGCCTGAATTCCAAAGGACATATCCATGATCTCTGCCGGGTGTCCGTTCCCTGCGGCAAGGTTGACGAGTCTGCCTTCGGCAAGAAGATTGAGGATCCTTCCGTCTGCCATCCGATAGCCGTGAATGTTGGGCTTACGTTCCCAATCCTCGACAGAAAGTGCCTTAAGTGCCTTTTTGTCGATCTCAACGTCAAAATGTCCGCTGTTTGCGAGCAAAACGCCGTCCTTCATGACCTCGAAATGCTCGCGACGCAATACGTCGCAGCATCCCGTGAGTGTGACGAACAGGTCGCCGATCTTGGCTGCCTCGTCCATCGGGAGAACGGTAAATCCGTCCATGACTGCTTCGATCGCCTTGATGGGATCGATCTCGGTAACGACAACGACGGCGCCCATACCCTTGGCACGCATTGCAAGGCCCTTGCCGCACCAGCCGTAGCCTGCAACGACGACGGTCTTGCCCGCAATGATCAGATTGGTTGCATTCATAATGCCGTCGAGTGTGGATTGACCGGTGCCGTAACGATTATCAAACAGGTGCTTGCAATCGGCATCGTTGACGTCGATCATCGTATAATCGAGAAGTCCTGCCTCCTGTCTTGCGAGCAGACGGTGAATACCCGTGGTGGTCTCCTCACAGCCGCCGATGAGGTTTGCGCCAAGCTCTCGACACTCACCGTGGAGCAGGGAAATGAGATCTCCGCCGTCATCAATGATCAGATCGGGACGGCAGGAAAGTGTTTGGATCAGATGATCGCGGTACTCCTCCTCGGAAACGCCGTGACGTGCATAAACCTCAAAGCCCTCGGCGGCAAGTGCTGCGGCGACGTCATCCTGCGTGGAGAGAGGATTGCATCCCGTGACGTAGACCTCCGCACCGCCTGCGCGAAGCACCTTTGCGAGGTATGCGGTCTTTGCCTCAAGGTGGATGGACATGGAGATCTTCTTTCCCTTAAAGGGGAGCGTTCTCTCGAATTCCTCCTTGATGTGATTGAGAATGGGCATATAAGACTGTACCCATGCAATTTTATCGGCACCCGAGGGCGCGAGATTGATATCCTTGATTTGGCTCATGTAAGAGCTCCTTTCTGTTGTTTTGTGACGTTTAAAAAATTCTTTTTGCGATATTCTCCGGGGGTGAGTCCCATTGCCTTGATAAACGCGCGATTGAAGGTTCGCTGGGTGTTAAAGCCGACCGTTTCGCTGATCTCCGTGATGCTGTTATCGGTGTTGAGGAGATAACGGCACGCCTCGGAAACGCGGAGAGAATTGATATAATCGTTGAATCGGAGACCGAGCTTTTTGCTGAAAAGGTGGGAGATGTAGTACTTGTTGAGGTGAAGCTTTTCCTCAAGAAGTGAGAGGGAAAGGTTTTCTGAAAAATTACTCGTACAGTAGGAGACGATGGCGCGCAGAGCCCCCGAATCGCTGATGGAGAGCTGCTCCAATTCCATTTGCGGAATGAGGAGTGAGAGAAGTGAGAGGAGATATCCGCGCTGTAGGTTTTTGGAGAAGGCGTTTTTTTGTTCTGCGCCTTGCTTCTCATTTTCCACCAACGCCGTCAGTAAGGCTTTGATCTCCGGTTGCAGTCCTGCGTTTTTGATAATGGGGGATTGTGGCGACGAGAGTGAAAAGATTTCCGAAAATTCGGGGAGCATGTCGGGCGAAAAAATGAAGATATAGTAGGTCTCCGGGGCGAAGCTCTCGTAGAAATGGATCTGATTGGGGAAGGTGAGAAAAATATCACCCGAGTGGATTTCCGCGCGGACGGTGTCGGCGTATCCGACAGAGTCTCCGTTGATCATATAGACCATCTCAAGATGTCTGTGCAGATGAGGGACGCACTGCAAGCGGCACCTTTTTCTGCTTTTTGGCGTGCCAATGTACAATTCGTTTTTTTTGTCCTCGTATAAAAAGCTTTGTGACATGTTACCTCCTTTGCTGCGCTCACGCGCGGGGCTGGTCTCGGTCTACGTACCTGCGCGTCACGCGCGAGGAGATCAGACAAAGACATTCGTAATCAACGGTGGATGCGCGGCTTGCGCATTCATATAGCTCCGTTGGATCGTTTCCAAAAAGAGTGACCTCGTTGCCGACCTGCGCGCCCGTGTCTGTGACGTCGATCATGCATTGATCCATACAGATCTTGCCCACGATGGGAACGCGGCAGGCACCGATGGCGGTGTGGACGGTGACGTGGATGCCGCTGTATGCGCGCATGAAGCCGTCTGCGTAGCCAATGGGGATCGTGGCGATCAAACGCTCGGTAGAGGCGCAAAAGTCTCCGCCGTAGCTGACATGCTCGCCGGGAAGGAGCTTGTGAAGATGCGAGATCACGGTTTTGAGCTTCATAACGGGACGCAGAGGAAGCTCGACGTGCTCCGAGGGCCTCGCGCCAAACAGAAGAATGCCGAGTCGAACACCGCTTTGGTAATCCTCGGGACGTCTGACGGTGGCGGCACTGTTGCAGGAATGGTGGAAGGGAATTCGGATCTCGCGCTCCTCAAGGTGCGTGCAAAGGGCACGGTAGCGGGCTGCCTGAAGCGCGGTCTGCGCGTCGCCCTCGCCAAACGGCTCCTCGTCGGCTCTCGCGTAGTGCGTAAACATTCCCTCAATGCAGAGATTGGAGAAGCGCAAAACACGTGAGATGGCTGTGACGGTAGAAAGGATCTCCTCCTCACTGTGCGCCACGAAGCCGACGCGATTCATGCCCGTGTCGACCGCAAGATGTGTTCGGACCGTAACCCCGGCGCCTTGCGCGGCGGTATTGAGTTGAACGGCATAATTTTCGGAGAGAAGTGTTTGTATAATATTGTATCGGGCAAGGTGAGGAGCGAGAACGGGTTGGGTGTAGCCGAGAATGAGAATGTCCGCTTCCTTTTGCGCCGTGTCGCAGACCGTGCGTACTGCGACTGCCTCGTCAATGCAGGAGACCGCAAAAAAGTCACATCCCTCATCAAGCAGCGTGCGCACACATTCCGGTGCTCCGTGACCGTATGCTTCTGCCTTGACAACCGCGATGATGCGTGTATCCGGCTTTTTTTCGTGGATCATCGCGCGCAGAACACGATAGTTACTGCGCAGGGCATCCAGGTCGATCTCTGCCCAGGTTTTTTGCTGCTCCAGCTCGGTCAGGGAAGAGTATAGCTTGTAAATCGGGTCCATTCGACAGCCTCCTTTCCAAGGTGCTTTTGCTTGTGGATTTCATTATAACATAAATGGACAAATATTGCAACCGGTTTTGCGAATGAAAGCAAAAAAATATTCATATAAATGGATCGTGATGAAAAAAGTTGCTATGAAATTTTATGAGAGGTGATGGAGTAATATGAAAAAGGCGTTTTTTGTCCTTGCTTTTGCGGTGCTTGTGACGATGGCTTTGGGGTGTGGCGCGATCACGCCGAATTATTTTTCTTATCGGGATCAAGATTTTTCGGCAGAGGTGCGGGGAGAGGTGAACGGCGTGGCATTTGCGGCGCGTATTACGTATTCTGTCGGAGAGGGAGGCGCGAAACGGATGGTGGAATATGTGGGAACGGGAAATCTTGCGGGGATAACGGTTGTGGCGCTTCCCAATGGCAGTGCGGAGCTTGAGAGAGAGGGGGTGACGGTTGCGAGTGAAAGAGGTATGCTTGCGGGATTGCTCTTGCCGATCGATTCTCTTTTGGCGGACTCGGAGCTTGCCTCCGTGCGTAAGGACGGGGAGCGGCATCTGTTGACCTTGCAGGACGGCGCCTGCTTGACGCTTGACAACGCACTTTGTCCGCTCGCGTTTCAGTCCTCCTCGCTCTCAATGGATGTGATCCGCTGGGCGTGCGGCGTGCAATAAATGCTACCAAACAGAAGGGCAGGACCTGCTTTTTGCGGATCCTGCCTGTTTTTAAGGTCTTTTTCTGTATTGTGAGGGTGAAATGCCGACGTGCTTTTTAAAGAGGCGCGAGAAATAGAGAGGATCATCCAAGCCGACATGGTGCGTGATATCGGATATGGAAAGTCTGGAATAGGAAAGGAGCATCTTGGCAAGCTCGAGCTGCTTTTGAATGCGGTACTGATAGGGGGAGATCCCAAGGTGGTCACGGAAGAGGCGGATGAAGTGGCCTTTGCTCATTTTGTACATATTCGCAAGCTCCTCGACCGTCACGCGATCGCCAAGCTCATCCAACCGCTTGATTGCCGCCGGGAAGGGTGAGAGCGGCACCTTAGAATCCGCGACCATCATCAAGACGGAGCAGAGAAGTCCTGCGGCAAGTGTGTCTGTGACAAGAGTTTGTCGCCCCAGCTCCAATGCCATCAGCCGAAAGAGAGATTCGAGGTCCGAAAGGCGCGATTTTGCGCTGTGCTTGCCTTGCGAGAGCGCCGATTTTTCAAGAAGAGCAGACACCTCATAGCCTGTAAAATGTACCCAGCAATAGAAGGAATCGGGTGTGGCATGATAGGTGTAGACCTGCTTTTGGTGTGGCAAAAAAAGATAGAGATCGCCGCGCTCGAGCAGCTCGTCCGATACGGTAATGTTGCCGTTAATGCAAAGGAGCAGCTGGTAATCTCCCCGTCCGTTTGGGCGGTTGATCTCGATCGGATCGCCGAGATCGCGGTAGTATCCACAGTTGTTGACAGTGAGCGCCGCCTCGCTTTGCTTGTCTGTGTTGACTCTGCCCTTGGCATAATAGTAGTTCATATCGGTACCTCATTTTTTGGTCTCTTGCTAATATAATATCACTTTTGTCCATGTTTTGCAATAATCTCCCTTGAAAAACCGAGAAAAGTATAATAAACTGTTTTCAACGAAAGCAAAGGGGAGTTTGATATGAGAGAGATTTTGAATTTTGATAAGGAATGGTACTTTCATCGCGGTGATCTCAAGCAGCCGATGCCGCAGTATAAGTCCATTGCCTATATCTCCGCAAAGACCGAGCGATATCATTACGGTCCCGCAAGCAAGGATTATCACTTTGTGATCGACCGCTACAAAAACGACATGGAGCATAAATCCGAGCGTTGGGACAAGGTAGATCTGCCGCACGATTACGTCATCGATGGTATTCCCGACGAGCATGAGAACTGCGCGCTCGGCTTCTTCCACTACGATAACGCGTGGTACATCAAATATTTCACGCTGGAGGACGAGGCAGATCGCGACCGCCGCATCACACTGCTCTTTGAGGGCGTTGCCACACACGCGACCGTCTATCTCAACGGCTGTCTGACGAAGCATAATTTCTGCGGCTACAACACCTTTGAGGTGGATATCACCGATCTGGTCAAATTCGACGGCGAGAAAAACGTCCTATCCGTTTACGTCAACACCGAGGAGCACGAGGGCTGGTGGTATGAGGGCGGCGGAATCTACCGTCACGTTCAAATGATCAAGACCGACCGCGTTGCGGTAGATCTTTGGGGAGCGTTTGCAAAGCCTGTGTACGAGAGCGGCGGAAAATGGCGCGTGGAGCTGGAGACAACGGTTCGAAACGACGACGTCGTGCCGCATGATTTCACGGTTCGGAGCGAGATCGTGGATGCGAACGGAGAGGCCGTGGCGACCGTTCTGACCGACGGATGTGCCGAATACAAGGATAAGGCGGTCGTTTATGACCGTGTTGAGGTCACGGACCCCAAGCTTTGGTCTCCCGATGAGCCCCATCGCTATACGCTCCGCACGACAGTCGTCAAAGACGGCGCGGACGTGGATGCCACCGAGGTCAAATTTGGCTTCCGTACCGTACGGATCGACCCTGACCGAGGTCTTTTTGTGAACGATAAATACTATAAGATCAAGGGCTTCTGCGGCCACGCGGATTGCGGCTTGATGGGAAAGGCCGTTCCCGATAACATTCATCGATACAAGGTCCAACTCATGAAGGAGATGGGCGCGAATGCCTACCGAACCAGCCACTATCCGCAGAGCGAGGCACTCATGGAGGAGCTGGACGCGAACGGATTTTTGGTTATGGACGAGACGCGCTGGTTTGAGTCCACCGATGAGGGAAAGGCACAACTTGAAATGCTCATCAAACGCGACCGCAACCGCGCGTGCGTGATCTTTTGGTCGGTCGGAAACGAGGAATATCACTTTGTTACCGAGCAGGGAAGAAGGATCTGTCAATCGCTCATGGCAGTGGCGCACAAGCTGGATGACAGCCGCGTGATCATGACCGCCGTTGACCGTCCCGATACCGCGACCGTTTACGACGAAAATGAGGTAGTCGGAATCAACTATAACCTCGATGCTTATCAGCGTGTGCACGAAAAATACCCGAGCAAGGGCGTATTTTCCTCCGAATGCTGCGCGACGGGAACGACGAGAGGCTGGTATTTTGATCCCGATCCGACGCGCGCGTTCCTGCCCGCGTGGGACAGAGATACGACCAGACAGTTTCTCGGACGAGAGCATACGTGGAAGTATTTTGCCGCGAATGATTGGCTCCTCGGCGGCTTCCAATGGATCGCCTTTGAGCATCGCGGAGAGGCGGTTTGGCCAAGACTTTGCTCGCAGAGCGGCGCGATCGATCTCTTTATGCAAAAGAAGGATGCGTATTATCAAAATCAATCGCTTTGGACGGACGAGCCGATGGTACATCTTCTGCCGCATTGGAATTTTGCGGGCTTTGAGGGTGAGACCTTTACTGTGCGCGCGTATACGAACGTGGAGCGGGTCGAGCTTTTCCTTGACGGCGAGAGCCTTGGCGTGAGAGCGGTCGAGCGCTACGGGCATGCCGAATGGGAGGTCGTTTATAAGCCCGGAGAACTGCGTGCGGTGGCATACCGCGACGGTAAGATTGTTGCCGAGGACGTTCAAAAGACGTCGGGTGAGGCATATCAGCTTTGCTTGGAGCAGGATACGCAAGACGTACGCGCCAACGGAGAGGATATTGCCATTCTTTCCTGCTTTGTGAGCGACCGTGAAGGAAACGTCGTGCCCGATGCGGAGATCGCGTCTGTGGAATTCATTGCAAATGGCGATTGCAGAATCTATTCAACGGGCTCGGATATTACGGAGCACGATACCATCTTCAAGTCCTCTCGCCGTATGCGCGCGGGACGGATCAGCGTTGCCGTCAAGCTCGGAACGGATCCCGAAAATCTTCGCGTGGTCGCGCGATCCGCGGGACTTCGCACGGCGGTATTGCATATAAAAACCAAAGATAACTAAAAAAACAGCTCGCTCTGAACGGAGCGAGCTGTTTTTTAATACATTCCCGTTGCGTGTAATGCCCTTTTTGTGACCTTGATGAGCGGGACGGACAGAAATCCGATGACAAGATTTGAAATGCCGTGAATGACGTCGAACACAAATCCCGAGGCGATCCATGCAAGCATCTGATCGAAGGTATAGCCAAATATAAGCGCCTGCCCGGGAGCGTAGAGCACGCCGAACAGCAACCCGTACAGACCGGCGACGAGCGAATAAACGATGCAAGCCACAGGTGTCGGCATATTCTTTGGCAGAAGCATCACGATAGCCCAAAGCACGGTCCAAACGTAGAGATAGGGCGGCCACCATGCGCCAAAGCCCGCATAGAGTCCCGTGAGAAAAACAAAGACGTAGATGGGGTAGAGCGCCTTGGCTCGGAAAACAACGGTAAAAACGGTGATGAACATTGCAAGCAGGTGAATGTTCGGGAGTACCTCCATGAGAAGCTTTGAGGCATACATGAGAGCACCGAGCATGGCAAACAGAGTGATCTCAAAAATATGCTTCGATCCGAATCGGCGTGAGGCGCTGTTATTTTTTGCGCGTAAGCTCATAATGCTCGCCGTCGGCTACCGTGACACCGGATGCGCCCGTCATAGGATCGACGCCGTTTTTGGTGAGTTGCCAATAGGTCTGATCTACGTCGTAGTCTGCAAGAATTCCGTTTACTGTCTTGATGTAGAGCCCGTACGCGCCGTCCTCGCCCGATACAAGCTGATGCTCGAGAAGGGCGTCGGCAAGAGTGGTCTTATCGGTCTTGAGCGTAAAGGTGACGGATCGGTCACCTGCCTTGACCTCGACTTGTACGGTCTTGGAACCGTTGCCAAAGGTCTTATCTTCCTTGTACGTTGCGTCTGTCCAGAGCAGGTCTGTTTCGGTCGGGTCTGCTGTCTCGTCCTTGCAAGCAATAAGCGAGAAGCAGGAGAGGATACAAACGAGCGCGAGGAAGAGGCACAAAAGTGTTTTTTTCATAATGTTTTTCCTTTCATGTGTGTTTTTTCACACAAAAGATAAAATAAAAGCACCCTCCAATGGGGTGCCATGCGCGACGGAAAAGGGATACCCTGCCGTATCCTTGCCCTCGCCTCCCCATTTTGCCCAAGAGACTTTTACAGGTCGCAGACCGATCAGCATTCCGACTTCCGTACGCGGTCACGGTAATGGCTGTTGCTGCGGATTTGCACCGCATTTCCTGATCCCCGAATGCACCGTCATGCGGCACACCCGACAAAGAAAGCTTCTATGATCTGCGTTTATTCTTTTATGCAAACAAATTGTAGCATAATCAAGGCGCGTTGTCAACAGTTTTGCGCTTTTTTCTTGACAAACAGGCAAAAAGAGGTATAATGAAATATAGGCAGATGTATATGCGGTATTCCTGAACGATTTGCCAATATTTTGTACAATGCGATATTGATTATATCTGCAATATGTGCTATAATTGGTATAGCGAAATACGCAAAAGGAGTGCATGAAAACATGAAAAAGGTTCTTTTGATCGGAGATAGCATCAGTTTGGATTACGGTCCCGAGGTCAGACGTGCGGTGCGTTCGGACATTGAGATCTTCAGCAAGCCCGGAACGGAGGAGGCGTATAAAAACCTCGATCTTCCCATCGGCGGAAACGGCGGTGACAGCGCACGTGTGTTGAGATACGTGAACGATTTGAATAAAAAGGGCGAGTTGAATTGCGACTACTTTTTCTTCAACTGCGGTCTGCATGACATCAAGCGAGAGCGCCCCGACGAGTATTTGCAGATCGACGAGGAGGGCTACCGCGCGAACCTGCAGGCGATCCTGGATCTGATGGAGGAGAAGGGGATCAAGACCGTGTTCATCACAACCACGCGCGCGGACGGAACGAGATACAAGCCGACCATGCCCTTTACCAGACGTGCGGAGGACGTTGTAAGCTACAACGCGATTGCACGTGAAATCATGGAGAAGAGAGGCGTTGAGATCGTCGATCTGTACGCGTTTACCGAGTCTCTCGGACTTGAAGGCAGCGAGCTCTTCCGAGACCATACGCACTTCGTTCCGCAGGTCATCTCGCTCCACGCAGCATACGTGGCCGGAGCGATCAACGCGATCGTCAAATAAACGAAAAACCATACCGAGCACGCGGAGAATTCCTGTTTCTCCGCGTGTTTTTTGGTTACTTTTTAGAAAAAGAACAAGACTAATTATAAAAACAAAGGTGATAAAAACTACACAGAAAACGAGGCGATGACAATTTGTCCAAAAGGTCGACGGCAGGTTTGTTGATTTCGCCAAAATATACGAAAATTTATTTATTAGAGAAAAAAACTTGTGAGATTTTTGAAAAAATGTGCCAACTACACCTTGACAAAAACCGCTTTGGATGGTATTATATAGTATGTATAGGCATCACTGCGCCTAAAAACGGTTGTATGCTCTGCCCGCGGGGGTAGGGCTGACGGAATTGCCGACGCAATCCGATGTAAACTGTCCGTTTGCGTGGGCAGAATTTGAAACAAAGCGAGGTTTTGTTATGAAGATCTTTCACAGAGTTCTTGCCATGGTTCTCGCGCTGATCATGAGCTTTGCGGTACTGCCGCTGAGCGCATTTGCAGCCGATCCCTGGTTGGATGTTGGATCAGGTACACAGACGTCTCCCAATGATCCTGAGAGCACGATCCCTGCCATTGTCGTAAAGGTAAGCTCCGATAAGCTGGTAGAGCTGCTGAAGGGCGAAAAGGAGAGTCCGCTTGTTGAGACCATCCTTGAGGGTATCAATATCGATATCGCCGCACTTTTGGAGGTTATTACCGTTGAGGAGATCCTTGAGATCGTCTCTGCGGAGGCAATTCTGAATAACATTGGTCTTGCCGCACTGCTTGAGGAGCTTGAGCAGCGCGATGCCGACAACGACGGCAAAGCTGACGGCATTGACGTATTCTTTGATTTCGGTGCGATCATCGAGAATCTCCACGAGAGAGAAATGCTTGAGGAGATCATCAAGAAGAATGACGCGCTCAATATCCTTCTGTCCCACTACGAGGGTGACAGCGCGGGGCTTGCAGGCTTGCTCAACGAGCTGCTTGCGGTTGACGGCGAGGACAAGAATGGGGATAATATTCCCGATAACTGCCCGATCTACATCGACGATCTTGCGCACGCAGGCTTCTGGAGCACGGGTGAGTCGCTGTTTAACGATAACGTATTCCATATCGCGATCGAGAACTATATTGAGGACGACGACGATCTTGATATGTTCCTCTCCTACTGGAAGAAGGATCCTGTGACCGGCGCATATGATATGAGTGCGTTTGAGGATGACGATATCGACTTCAACGGCTTTGTTGCAGGTGCGGAGGCTGACGGCAGACACATTGTGGACTACATCCATCTTGACGAGATCCTCAACGATCCCGCCAATGCGGATCTGATCGCAATGCTCCAGGCTGACCCCGATGCATATTTTGATGACAACGGTATGGCAAAGATCGAGCAGTGGATCAATGCCAAGACCGATTGGGAGCTCGCAGACTTTAACGCTACTGCGCTCAAGACGGCGTTGGGTGTTGACGATGCGGGACTCGCAGCGATGATAGCAACCGAGCTCGATACCGTCAAGGCGAAGGTTGCGAGCGATCCCGGTCTCTATCTGACCGATGCGGCACGTGCCGAAATTCTGACGACTAACAGAATGAAGGAGCTTGCCGATCACTTCCTGTTCAATGAATTCCGCGCGGATGCCGCAGAGGCAAACATTGACGAGACTCGCTTCTACGCATACATCGAGAAAGAGGATTATCTGCACGATAACCTCGATTTCCTCCTCCTGCACATCTCCGAGTACGTAACTCCCGAGGGCTTGGAGCACTTCCACGAATCTATTGACGTTCACCATCTCGCAACCGACGGAATCGGACTTGAAACCATCATCCACACCGAGGGACTTGCTAATATCGTAGCTTGCCTCAATCTGGATAAGGTTGTTGCTGCGATCGGCAAAGATAATCTTGCGCAGTACGTCGACCTTCCTCTCGCAATCGAGGCGATTGGCGTCAATAAACTCCTTTCTATTATTAATGCCGAGGGCAAGGCAGTTACCGACCTCGTTGACATGGATAAGTTTGTGGTGGCGGTCGATGCGGAATTGGCTGCTCTGCTCGTCGGTCAGCTCTCTCCCGAGGAAATCGGTGTGATCTGGGAGACCGAGACCGTTAAGGCGGCGATGCCCGCTCTGCAGACGCTTCTGCTCTCCAAGATCCCCTATGCGATCGATGAATTTTCGATCGACGGCTACGTGGTCGCCAAGGAGCAGGGCGATACAGCCAGCGGACGCTTGATGATCGACATCAACGCGCTTCTCGCGGCGATCATCAGCAAGATTCCTACCCTTGAGGATATTGCAAACCTCGAGAGTAACACGCTTCTTTCCTTTGATTTTGACGTAAAATATGAAAAGCTCAGCGGCGGCAACGCGGAAAAGCTGTTTGGATTGCAGTTCGTTCTGGACGGTGATATCGAAACGGTAAAGAATGCGGCAGCCAAGGCAAATTCGATCCTTTCCAAGTTTGTATATTATGAAATCAAGCCCGACCTGAGTGTCATTCTTGACGTGAAGGTTCCCGAGCAGGCAATGAACTACTACGCAGAGATCATCAACGCAACCGATCTTGATGCTGCGGAGAAGGACAGATTGGTTGGTCTGCTTGATGCATCTATGGATGCAAAGAACTTCCTCAAGGCGCTGACCATTGATGATCTTGTGATCATTCTCAAGGCTCTCAATACCGATGCGCTGATGGATAAGCTCGCACAGATCGGCTACGTCAACGGTATTCTCAAGGAATATGCCGCTGCAACGGGCAAGGACGTTTCTTCTCTGACAACGGGCGAGATCTTGGATGCGCTTGACGAGAAGATCGACGAAATGAGCAAAAAGGATTTTGTTCATAAGGTTATCTCGATTATTGATGAAAAGCTCGGTGTTGATGTCTCTACGGTTCTCGATGAAGCAAAGTTGATGGAAAATCTCGAGGATATCGTAAATCAGGATATCGCGACCTACAGAAAGACCTTCAACCTGGTTAAGAGCTATGCGCTGAGCGCGATCGACAAGATCAATGTACTCGCTCCCGATCTTCTCACAAAGACTTTGGATGAGATGTATCAGGGCAACGGTAAGTTCCAAAACGCTGCTACTTTGACCAAGGGCGATCTCAATATTCAGAAGCTCGCAGAGAAGCTTGCGCGCAGATTCTACGGTGACGGTCCCGATGCTGACGAAATGGTCGAGATCATTAAGGGCTTCTTCCCCGAGGATTATACCCTTGTCGCAAATGTTGACGTTACCGTACAGCTCGAAAACATTTATCGCGTTACCTATCATGATATGGACGCGAAGCCGCTTGATACCGTATTCCTTCCCAAGGGAGCAAAGCTCTCCGCGTATGACTATCAGCCCGAGGGCGTTCTGCTCGTCGGCTGGCTGTCCGGCGGCGTTCCTGTCAAGACGGTAACGGGCGATATGTCCGTATATCCCGAGATCGACCCGACGGTCAATCCCGATTACACTAAGGTATACTTCTATGCAGAGGATGGCACGACCGTGCTTCAGTCCTTCTACAAGAAGCTCGGAACCTATCTCTCTGCTTCGGACGTTGCAAGCGTTGTTTACAATAAGCCCGTTGACGAGGGATACGAGTCCATTTGGAAGTGGGTTCAGGACGGCTGGGCACTGCTTGGTGACGACCAGCAGACGCTCGTTGATTTCGCAACGACCGAGGTCGTTGAGGGATTGGCGTTCGTTCCCGTATTTACCTCCGGAACGAAGGAGTATTTTGATCCCGTATACGGTCCTGTGACCACTCCTGTTGAGGACGGTTATTCCATCGCGATCGACGACGTCTTCTCCAATAAGGACGAGGATGGTGACGGCGTATATGATTCCGCACTTGTCACGCTTCCGCAAAATCTTGTAAACGAGGGCGCTACCATCGTTCTGGACGATGATAACACCGGTATCAAGATCACGGTCAGCGGTGCGACTGTTGAGCAGTTGAATTCTCTCGGCAACGGTGGTGTTTCCTTCAGACTCACGCCTCACGCAGAGTTTGAGTCCGGCTACTATACGCACGAGAATGCAGTTCAGTACACGCTTGAGTTCCTTATTGGTGAGGATTACGTTCCCTACAGTCAGATGACCGGTAGAGACAAGACCTTCGCAGAGCCTGTTAAGATTGAACTCAGCCTTGATGACTTCACTCCCGTTGACGATATCGACGGCGTACAGGGCACGCACGTTTACTGCGTTGACGATCCTCACAACCGTGAGCTGATCGCGACCACCCACACAAACAACACGATCTCCTTTGAGGTCGATCATTTCTCCAAGTACACGCTCGCAAACGAGTACGCTGTATATCACAGATTCATCTCTCTCAATACCGGTGCAACCATTGTCGGTGAGTTGGATTTCATGGATGACGTACACGTCAACGACGATAACTACACCTACCTCCCCGTAGGTGCGGTCCCCTTCATTGCAACCATCACCTCTCCCGAGCATTATGAGATCGTTCGCACGACTGTTGCGAAGAACTCCTACGATGATGCCTCCAAGACTGAGGTGAACGGTGTCTTCACCATTACCGATGCACCTCTCTATCTCACGATCGAGACCGAATTCACGCAGACCTACACGGTAACCTTCCTGTTTGGACTCAAGGAGGATGGCGAATACCGTTATAAGAAGGAATACGTTGTAAGATACGGCAACACGATCGGCGAGGCGATTCCCACGCCCGACTCCTACTTCAAGCAGTTCGGCGAGACTCGTTATGAGTATGCGTTCACGCATTGGAAGGATGAGAGCGGCAAAAAGTATGACGGAACCGCAAATCCCCTGCCCAACGATATTCCGATCACGAGCGACATGACCTTTATCGGTAAGGCAGAGCACGTTGCGGATTACCACAAGGTTTCCTTCTATAATTATAACGGCGCGCTTCAGGGTCAGCTTTGGGTCAAGAACGGTGAGAAGATCACGAGCGATATGCTCACGCAGATCGGAACGCCCTCCAGAGCACCCGAGAGCAATGACACCATTCGCTATGCGTTCGACGCTTGGCTTGATAAGGATGGCGGCGTTGTAGACTTCGATGCGATTTCCATCGACGGTACCACGAACTTCAAGGCATCCTTCGCTGCTTCTTATCTCGTTACCTTTAAGGTGAACAACGCAGATTACAAGCAGATCTGGATCAAGGACGGCGAGAAGCTTGCTACAAATGATGAATACCTCAACATGATCAAGCCCGACAACCAGGTTGTCCCCGAATTTGATTGCTACCTCTTTGAGAAGGTATTCTCTCACTGGACCTTCAGCGGTGCGGCTTACGATACCAACACTGCAGTGACAGCTCCTCTCGTTTTGGAGGCTGCATATGCAGAGGAGTATGAGATCGACGTTGCCAACCCCACCATTGCCGACAAGATCGATGCGTTCTTTGAGGAGCGCACCGAGGACGGCGACGTATGGTACGATTACGTTATCACGCTCAAGGGCGGCATGGGAACCGTCCATCTGCCCGCAGGCATTGGCAAGTACATGGCAGTTGCAAACGCAGAGGCGCGTGTCATCATCCGTCTCATTGACGCGGATGGAAAGACCTTGTATCAGCCTGTTGTCATGAATAAGGCTTTGGTACAGAACGTCTTTGCAGGTTCTCCCACCGACGTAACCGTTGCATACAAGAAGATTGCATCCTTCACGGCGGATGAGTACAACCAGAACAACGCGTTCTCGTTCATGATCGAGATCAAGCGTGACGGTGTGGCTTACGAGCTTGCAAGCGGAGACGTGCTTACGGTTCGCGTTCCCTTTGAGTGGCTGGCAAATGCTTACAGAGGTCGCACGATCATTCTGAAGAATGGCGATGCACTCGAGCTTTACGTCATGAGCACCAACAAGAAGGTCACGCTCGCAAACGGCACGAAGGTGTTGGAGTTCTGCCCTGATTCGCTCAAGGCTTCCTGGATCTTCGCAAACGAGTACACCATTCTTGACGGTGGTGCTACGCACGCAGATACCCGGCTGCCCAACCCCGCTCCCGTGATCAACGCAACGATCTCCGGATTTGATTCCGATGCGTTCTATCAGGAGGGCGACGAGATCATCGTAACTCCCTCCGGTATTACCGCGAACTACAACGTAGTGGATCTTTATTACGTCAACGCGAAGGGTGAGACTGTGAAGCTGACGAAGCTGAGCGATACCACCTGGAAGCTTGTTGTTCCCGCAGAGTTCGTTACTATTAAGGCATCTCTTATGCCGAAGAGCTTCAAGGTCAACTACTACGCTCCCGTCAACGGCGCGTACGAGCTGGTCAAGACCGATCTTTACAACAAGCACGCGATCGCGCTTGACAAGGATGCGGTTATCAAGGCTCACATGGATTCCATGAACGATTTCGTACTCAACGGCAGCTACACGCTTCCCGCAGCTTACACCTTTGACGCATGGATCGGCTACGACGAGGATAACCTCGGCACGATCGACATGAACGTATACATGACCTACACACCCATCGAGTACACCTTGAACGTGGTGGATCCCGAGGAGGATGAGGTCCTTGTATCGGTCACCTTTACGGTTGAGACCGACGTGCTCGGTGAGCTGATCATTCCCGCAAAGAAGGGTCACACCGTTGCGTGCCCCGAGCTTGCAACCTTTGATATTGCAACCGCAATCGCAGAGATGATCGCGGCAGGTACCACGGAGACTTCTCTTGATGCCGTCTACACGCCTTGCACCTATTCCATCACCTACGACGAGACCGAGGTCACCGTTACGGGCGATGCGATCTTTGGCAACGAGATCACGGTAGAGATCATCAACAAGGAATTCCACAAGGCTGCTTTGACGGTCGTTACGGTCAACGGCAGCAAGGTCACCGTTAAGAACGGCAAGTTCACCATGCCCGATGCGGCAGTTAAGATCGACGTAACCTACACGCCTACGGGCAATGCGGTTTACTACATCAATAACAGACCGCAGTATGGCGCAATGGTCGGCGACGTTGTAACCTTTGAGGTTCGCTTTACCAACGGCTACCGTCTGGCATCCATTTCGGATTGCTGCACGCTGGTCAACACATCCGTTGACGGAGATATGTACGTTCTGGTTTACTCCTTCGATGTAGAGGACGGCTTGCACATCAACTATTCGATCGAGGCGGTTGCTTATGATGATAAGAACATCATCAACGGCACCGAGCATCAGGGTACGGGCGCTCCCAACGTAGGCGAGGATAAGGTCACCTTCAACGGTTGGTCCGCAGACATTCTCGGCGCGATCTCCTTCGCAACCTTCGGAATCGAGGATACGGCAACTGTCGTATGGCTCTGGATTCTGATCGCACTTGTTCTTCTCATCGCGATCATCGCGATCCTCTATAAGCTCTTCACGCTCGGTAAGCTGAAGAACAACTTCATCACGCGCTTTGTAGCGTGGGTTGGCACGGGCTTCTTGGCAATTTGCCGCGCTGTGGCAAAGATCGGTTTGGGCATTCTCCGCATCTTCGGTAAGAAGGAAGAGGATTATGACTTCACCGAGCCGAAGGAAGAGGCAGAGGAGGAAGCTCCCGTTGAAGAGAGCCTTGAAGAGGAGCCTGCTGACGAGGAAACCGAAGACAACGAATAATGACGGATAAACGTCAATCTGTTTGGGATACGGATCATCGCAAAGAGCGGTGATCTCTCCCGGACCATCGGGGAAAGCTTCTGCGGAGGTTTTCCCCGACATTTTTTCGAGGCAAAGGAACCCATATATGAAATATACACACCATTTTCAAGTCAAGTGGCACGATACCGATGCCAACAGAGAGGTGCGCCCCTCGCAGATCTTAATGTATATGCAGGAGACTGCCAATTTGCAGCTGAAATTCAGCGGTATTCCACTTGACGATCTGCGCGATAAGCACGGACTCGGCTTTTTGCTCAGCCGCATTTCGGTGCGCATTTACGAGCCGTTGTACGCGCATGATGAGATAGACGTACAGACCTGGATCTGCGATAGCCGCGGACTCTCCTTCAATCGTTGCTTCTGCATCCTTAAGGATGGGCGTACCGTGGCGGAGGCATATTCCGTATGGGCGTTGATGGATCTTCGCGAGCGCAGATTGGTCAAGGTCAACGATTTCCGCTTTGAATTTCCGGGCGATGATCCGCTTGACATTGATCTGCCGCGCCGTGTGCATTTTCCTTCCATGCTGCAGGTGGAGATAGCGGGCGAGCGTACCATTCGGTATTGTGACATCGATTATAACGGACATATGAATAACACACGATACCCCGATATGCTGTGCGATTTTGTTCCCGAGATCTTTTCCAAGCGCGTGCTTGGATTTACACTCTCTTATCTGCATGAGGCGACCTATGGACATACGCTCAAGGTCGAGCGTGCACAGCAGGAGGGGGGATATTGGTTCCGCACGACCGATTCGGACGGAACGGTGTGCCTGGAGGCGTATCTGCTTACAGAAGAGCGCAATGAACTGGTAAAATGAGGAGGATGGAGCGATGAAAAATCAATATACGGTAAAAAAATGGCAGCTTACCCGCTGGCGCGGCAGGGAAGAGGACGTGGATCTGACAGAGGCGGATTTTCTATCTGTTGGCAAGCGCGCGTTTGCGTTTGACCGAAGACTCGAGCAGGTATGGTTGCCTGCTACGGTATCTGCGGTCAAGACCGAGGCGTTTGGCGGATGCAAGCGACTCTTTTCGGTGTCGCTTCCGAATGAAAATACCGTTGGAATATCCAAGGGTGCGTTCCGCCATTGCTATCGCTTGCGCGAGGTGGACGGAATGGAGCGGCTTTCCTCGATTGGTGATCTTGCATTTGACCGTTGCTATTGCTTGCAGGAGCCGATGTTTGGTACGAGCCTTCGCAGGATCGGTGAATTTGCTTTTCGCGGATGTACGTCGATTGAGGCGCTGACAGTGCCCGCTTGCGTGGAAACGCTGGGACGTGGTGCGTTTTCGGATTGTACAGAGCTAAAAACAGTTGTTACAGAGACGGGAGTTTCGCATTTGTCGCGGGAAATGTTCCGCGGTTGCATCTCCTTGGAGGAGATTGAGCTTTCGGCAACCTTGCAGGAGCTTCCCGCGGGGGTATTCCGCGCTTGTAGCGCACTTTACGTGTTTACCGTTCCCGCACAGATCAAGAAGATCGGCAAAAAGGCTTTTTACGGTTGCGCAAGACTGAAAAACGTGGAGATTGAGCTTGGATGCACGGTGATCGGCAGAGGAGCGTTCGCTAAAAATGAGCGCTTGGAGCAGGTGACCGTTCCACATACGCTCAAGCGACTTGGCTTTGGTGCATTTGGACTTGGCTTTTCGCGCGAAAAGATCCAAATTATTGTAGATAATGAGTATATGCAAAGGAGAATGAAGCATCAGCTGATTCTTTGCGGCAGCTTTGGTCGTGCCGAGGTCGTGATCGTTGGCAAGACCATTGAGGAGCGAAAGCGTGAGCGCCGCCGCTCCACGATCGAGCAAAAGCCCGCGCATTTGCTGGATTGAACGGATAAAAAAGAGAAGTTCCTCCCGATGGGGGGACTTCTTCTTTTTATAATGCGTTGGGAGCGAATTGTTGCCAACGTTGCCAAAAAAATGCAAATAGGTGTTTACAAAAGCAAAAAAATATGATATACTATTACAATAGGGTAGTTGTGCCCTTGTGAAAAAAAAGATGAAAGGAAGAAGAGGTAGAGAATGAATCAAATGCCGTTTGATACCGATATAGAAAATCCTTGGAAAAAGCGGGATGAGATTCCGTACCCAAAGACGGTCGCGCTGATCCCGATTGTGCTGATCTACATTCTGGCGGCTCTTTCACCGATCTTTATTGGTGCGGAGCAGCTTTCACTGATCGCGTATATCGGACTTTGCGCAGGTATTGTATACGCGTTGCGTATGCCTCGCATCGTCATTTCGGTCATCCTTGCTTCCTTTATTCCCGTGGCGCTCCTTGGTAGCTTTTCGGCGGGCGTTACCGTTCTTGGAATCGTTGCAGGAACGGGATGCGGAGCGGTTCTTCTGACCGCAATGCCCTCTCCTTGGCGAACGGTGATCTTGCCGATTGCCGCATGGGGGATTGCTTTTGCGATCACGGGAGATCCCGCGCTCTCATGCTTGACTCTCATTACTTTACCCGCATCTCTTTTACTTGCTCTGGCGACGGTGACGGGACAGAGACGTACGACGGCAGTCTGCTATACCATTGGTGGGCTTCTTGTCACGGTGCTGGCGCTGCTGGTGATCTACTTTGTTGTTACCTACGGCTCGGTCTCACGCGATACGATCGTTTCTCATTTTGATACGCAACGCGAATGGGTCGTTGGGATCCTGGTGCGGTACAAGGACGAGATGCTCAAGCTTTTGACCGAGCAGGGGATGCAGGGCAGTGCGTCCTATACCGCGCTGGAGACGCTGATGAGCCGCGAAAATCTTGTGACCCTGGTGGCAATGATCTACAATATTCTGCCCGCGCTTGTCATTGTGCTTTGCAGTATCCTTGCTTACGAGTCGCAGTCGCTGGTTTGCGGAACCTACTGCACGTTGGGAATGAAAAAGATGCTCACGCCTGCATCGGTCGCGTTCACGATGAGCACGGCTTCTGCGATCATCTATTTGGTGACCTTTTTTCTCACCGCGGTGCTTCCCGCAAACGGAATGGCTTCGGCGGTCGCGCAGAACTTCTATCTGATTCTGACCCCGGGTCTCATTCTCATCGGTTTTGGGGCGACCGTGTTCCGCTTCCGTACGACCAAGGGCGGACCGAAGATCATTCTGTCGATCCTGTTGATCTTTATTTTAATTACCGACGTGACCGCGCTCTTTAGCCTGCTTGCATTTTTTGGAGCGCTTACTGTTATCATCTCGGCGATCGGCGCACGGATGATCGGTAAGATGAAGGAACAGATGCCGCCCAATGGCACGAATTTTGGCGAACGTATGCCGCATGAGGAATCAAAAAACGATTCCAAGGAGCCGTCGGAGGAGAAAGACAAAAAAGACTCCGAGGATGACACGCAGGAATGATTCTTTACGTGATCCTTTGTAGAGGGAGGAAATGATATGCAAAAAAGAAATAAACAGATCTTTCGCACCGATCTGCGCGCGCCGCTCATCATATCTGCGGTGCTTGGGACGGTCCTTTTGGGACTGCTCACGCTGGCGACGGCGGTTGTGGAGGAAGGATTATTGATCTACGCATTGGGGCTTTGCGGTGTCTACGTTGTGGTCATGGCAGTGCTTCTGTTCGCGTATCTCTACCGCTATCGCCGTGTTTCCGCGGCAAACGAGGCGGCAGAGCTGATGACCACAGAGGTCAGCGATATGTTCCGTTACGTTGTGGATCTGCCTTACGCGATCATCAACGAGGACGGAATCGTCAAGATCGTCAGCGGGGCGTTGCAGGATATGCTGCAATACCGCTCGCCCGTGTGTAACGTGCCTCTGGATACCTTTTGCTCTGTTCCGATGAAGGATATCATCGCGTACGCGCAGAACGGCGCACCCGTGAAGGACGTTACCGTGACCGAGGACGGTGTGCCGATCGATAACAGCACCCCGATGGTGACCGAGATCGACGCGCGTAACTACGAGCTGCAATGCTACGTAATGCGCTCGCGCGGAAAGGATTATTATTTTGTCGTTTTCAAGGACATTACCGATCTGACCGCCCTTCGCCGTACACGTGCGGAGGAGGAGCCTGTGGTTGCTTACATCGTTATCGATAGCCTGCAGGAGCTTGCGCAGTACATTCGTGTCAATTACCGTACCGCGGTCAACGAGATCGAGAACAAGCTCAAGGAGTGGGCGGTCAGCCTTGGCGGAATGCTTCGCGAATACGACCGAGAGAAGTATCTGATGATCTTTTCGCGCTCGGCTCTTGATCGTTGCATTGAAAACAAGTTCCATATTCTTGACACCGTAAGAAATATTAAGCTTGGAGATAACAGCTTCCCCGTTACCATTTCCATGGGTATCGGTGCGGTGTCGGGTAGCTTTGAGGATAAGGAGCGCGCAGCGAGCGACGCGCTTGACATTGCGCTTCAGAAGGGTGGAGACCAGGCGGCGGTCAACGACGGCAAGTCGATTACCCCTTATGGCGGTCGGGTCAACACGATGTACGGCTCCACTACCATTACCTCGCGTGTCAATTCGCAGCATCTGTGCAATCTGATGCGTGAGGCGGGCAACGTGCTCATTATGGGACACAGAGGCCCCGATTACGACTCGATCGGCTCCTGCGTCGGTCTTGCCCGTCTTGCGATCTGTGCACGCGGCGGAGACAGCTCGAGGATCCGCATTGTGGTCAACCGTGATCACGCAAACTTCCGTATCTGCTACGACGTATTGGCACATCTGCCCGAATACCGCTCAATGTTTATCAGCGGCGATACGGCACTTGATGCGGTGCGCTCGGATACGCTCCTGATCATGAGTGACGTCAACAACGTGTTCAATACCGAGCTTCCCAAGCTTACCAAGTGCGTTGACCGCATCGTTATTGTTGACCATCACCGCAGACAGGATCAGATGTATGAGTTCAAGCCGCTCATGACCTACATTCGCCCCGCGGTATCGTCCGCGAGCGAGCTGGTCAGCGAGATGCTGGAGTTCAGCCCCTATCGCGATAAGCTCCTCAAGGAGGAGGCAACGCTGATGCTGACGGGACTGATGCTCGATACCAAAAACTTTACGCAGGGAGCGGGTATGCAGACCTTCTCTGCTGTGCATTACCTCTATCAGCGCGGTGCGCACACCAACGTGGCAAGACGCTTCTTTGCCGAGTCGATGTCTGATCTCTTTACCTCGAGTGACATAGACAGCCGTACGCGTACCTACCGTGATAAGATCGCCATTACCTGGCTCAGTATCGATCATCCCGCAACCGAGGATGACAACATTGCGGTGGCAAAGGCGGCGGATAAGCTTATGACGGTGGACGGAATTGAGGCATCGTTTGCACTGCTCCGCGCGGAGAATACCGTCACCATTTCGGCAAGATCCTTCAATAAGATCAACGTGCAGATCATCATGCAGAAGATGGGCGGCGGCGGACACTACGATATGGCGGGCACCCGCCTGCAAAACACCACGCTTGAGGCGGCGTGCTTGCAGCTCAAGGAAGTGCTCGACGACTATTTGGATAACGAATATGACAAGACACCCTCCAAGACGAAATAATGCTTGGAGCACGATATGAAAGGATAAGAAACAATGAAGGTAGTATTGCTTGCAGATGTCAAGGGACAGGGCAAAAAGAATGACGTGATCGAGGTATCCGACGGATACGCAAAGAATTTCTTGATCGCAAGAAAGCTGGCAAAGGTTGCGGATGCGCAGGCGCTCAACGACGTCAAGGTCAAGGAGGCGGCTCGTCAGTACCGCATTGAGACCGAAAAGAAGGAAGCGCGCGAGATGGCTGAAAAGCTCAAGGCGATCCAAGTCAAGATCCCCGCATCGAGCGGTGCGGACGGAAAGCTTTACGGCTCCGTTACCTCCAAGGAGATTGCGGAGAGACTTGAGGCTGACCACAAGCTTGTGATCGACAAGCGTAAGATCGTTATGAAGGATCCCATCAAGGCGTACGGAAAATACAGTGTAGAGGTCAAGCTCTACACCGAGATCACGGGAACCATCAACGTTCTCGTTTGCGAAAAATAAGCCATGCAGGATGAGTTGGTAAAAAAGCAACCCTTTTCCATGCCCGCGGAGCAATCGCTTCTCGGATCGATCTTAGTCGATCCTGCGGCGCTTAACGAGGTTGCGGATCTGATCACGTCGGATGACTTCTATCTGACTGAGCATAAGCAGATCTATCTTGCAATGCGTGAGCTCTTCTTGGCGAACCGAGAGATCGACGTGGTCACCCTCATCGATATGCTGGTCACCAAGGGGATTTACGACAAATCGGGCGGTGAGGATTACATCCGTACGCTCTCCGAGGCGGTTCCGGACGCGCTCAACGTCAAGGACTACGCGCGCATCGTCAAGGAAAAGAGCGTTCTTCGTCAGCTGATTTCTGCCAGCAGTGAGATCGCGGAGGCGGCATACTCCGAGCAGGAGGCGGTAGCATCCATTCTCGATCACGCGGAAAATCTCATTTTTAATATTGCACAGGGTAGAGATACCAAGAACTTCCGTCATATCAAGGACGTTCTTGTTGAGGTGTACAACCACCTGCAGGAGCTCAATACCAACCGAGAAGCAACGCAGGGAACGCAGACCGGATTTTCGGGGCTTGACCGCGTGCTTGCGGGTATGGGTAAGAGTGACCTTGTTCTGGTCGGCGCGCGTCCCGGTATGGGTAAGACCTCGTTTGCGCTGAACGTAGCAACCAACGTGGCAAAGCAGACAAAAAAGACGGTGTGCTTCTTCTCGCTCGAGATGTCTGCCGACCAAGTCGTGAGCCGTATGCTTTCGAGTGAGGCACTTGTGGATAGCTATGCGCTCCGTACGGGTGAATTCAAGCCGGACGATTGGGAAAAGCTTGCGCACGCATCGAGTGAGCTTGCGGGCTGTGACATTCTCATTGACGATACCTCCAATATGACGGTTACGGCAATGAAGGCAAAGCTTCGCCGTGTCAAAAATCTCGGACTCGTCGTGATCGACTATCTGGGACTCATGCAGGGCGACGGACACAAGGATAACCGTGTGCAGGAGGTCTCCGAGATTTCCCGTTCGCTCAAGATCATGGCAAAGGAATTGATGGTTCCCGTCATTTGTTGCGCACAGCTTTCGCGTGGACCCGAGGGCAGAACCGACAAAAAGCCGATGCTTTCCGACCTGCGTGACTCGGGTGCGATTGAGCAGGATGCGGATACGGTTATTTTCCTCTACCGTGACGAATACTATAAGACCGATCAGGATCCCAACAACCAAAGCGCAAGCGTGGCGCAGGTCATCATTGCAAAGAACCGCCATGGCTCGGTTGGAACGGTCAACATCGGTTGGAACGGTCAGTTTACCAAGTTTGTCACCATCGATAAGGAGTTGGAAGCGCAGTAATGCGGGGATGGAAGGAAATGGAAAGAGTAAAGGCTCCGTGGGAGCTTGCCTCGTGCGAAAAGGATACGCCTGTTCTGCTCGCTCTTTCAGGGGGCGCGGATTCGCGTTTTTTGCTCCACGTATTGGCGCAATTTGCAAAGCGTGACGGCTTTTTGCTCTTTTTGGCACACGTTAACCACGGCATCAGGGGCGAGGCGGCTCTTTGCGATCGCGATTTTTGCATTTCGCTCGCAAGGGAATACGGACTGGAGATCTTTGTACGAGACGTAGACGTTCCAAGACTCGCCAAGGAGCGCGGGAAGAGCATTGAGGAGGCGGCGAGAGAGCTACGATACGAGTTTTTTGCCGAGCTGATGCAAGCGCATCATATTCCTCTGCTCGTTACGGCGCACAATGCCGATGACAATGCCGAGACGGTTCTGTTTCGCATGGCACGCGGTAGCGGACTTTTGGGACTTTGCGGAATTGCCCCCGTGCGCTCGTTCTCGGGCGGTATGCTCGTTCGTCCTATGCTTGGAGTGACCAAGCGCGAGATCGTTGCTTTCTGTGAGCAAAACGCACTGCGGTACGTAACCGACGAGACGAATTGCGATGCAGCTTATGCACGAAATCGCGTACGTGCCGAGGTTTTGCCGGTTCTCGAATCTCTTTTTGAGGGTGCTACCGAGCGGATCGGTGAGATGAGCGCGAGCCTGCGCGAGGATGAGGAGCTTCTCTCCTCGATGGCAGATCGCTTTTTGCGCGAGCATGAAAAGGATGGGGCGCTTCCCATCGTGCCGCTTCTCAGTGAGGCGCGCGCATTGCAGGGACGCATTTTGTCGAGATGGTTGACAAATACGGCGGGGATTTCTCCCGAGCGAGTCCATCTGGAGGCGATTTTACGTCTTTGTAAGGCGGGGGAGGCACACAGCGAGTTGACCCTGCCACGCGCAACGGTGGTTGCGATCGAAAAGGGTATGCTTTGCGTCAAAAGGGCGCGCGGATCGCTTCCGTGTTCATATGAACTTCCGTTTCGCGAGGGTGAACAGATGCTTCCCGATGGCAGTATGTCGGTTTTTGTCAAAAAAAACGATAAAAATTTAAAAGTTCACAATTTATCAACAGCCCCGTATATATTTCTAAAGAAAAATTTTGATATAATGAAAGACAGGATGTATTGGCGACCGCGCCGCGATGGGGATCGGATCCTCATGGGTGGTATGCACCGAGAGGTGCGCAGGCTCTACCGAGAGGCAGGTCTTTCAATGGATGTGCGTGCGCGTCTCCCTCTGCTTTGTGACGAGGAAGGGATCGTTTGGATCCCTTACGTCGGTGCGCGGGACGGCGCGGAGGAGCGTGATCTCTCGCATGGCGGAATTTTCGTTTCCTTCAGAAAAATCAAGCCCTTATAGATTAAACGCAAAAGGAAAGGACAAAATACATCATGTATTATAACAGACAGGACATCAAACGTATCCTCGTGAGCGAGGAGGAGCTTGCAGGAATCTGCGACCGCTTGGCGGCACAGATGACCGAGGACTATAAGGATTCGGAGCACGAATTGGTTTTCGTAATCGTACTGAAGGGCTCGATCTTTTTTGCGACCGACCTTATTCGCCGTATCCCCTTGCATTGCGGGATCGAATTTATGAAGGTGTCTTCATACGGAAAAAGCACGCAGAGCTCGGGCTTTATTGCGGTTCAGCTCGATCTCAAGCGCGACATTACCGATGCGGACGTCGTGATCATTGAGGATATCATCGATAGCGGCAGAACCCTGCAAAAGCTACGCGATCTGCTTTTGCACCGCGGTGCGCATAGCGTAAAGTGCTGCACGCTGCTGGATAAGCCCGACCGCCGCGTGGTGGATCTTGAGGCGGAATACGTTGGAGAGATCATTCCCGACGTTTTTGTTGTCGGCTATGGACTTGACTATGATGAAAAATACCGCACCCTGCCTTACGTCGGCGAGCTTGATCCGACGGTATATCAAAACTAAAAGCAGAAATTCTTTTGGAGGAGTTACATGAAAAAACGCAGTATCGTTCATGATCTGGTGTTTTACGGCATTATCTTCGTTCTGATCATCGTGGTGCTTTCCACCATGTTCTCGGGCGGAGATGAGCAGACGCCGCTGACCTACGATCAAGTGGCTGACTTTATCGAAAACGACCAGGTTTCGGCGATCTATGTCGGAAACGACGGCGCCTTGACGCTCAAGCTGACCGACGGAACCGAAAAATATTACGAATTGGCGGACATTGATCAATTCCGTGATACCTTTGACGAGATTATTCTGAAAAAGGCGATCACCTATGAAATTGAGCCGGTGACCACATACCCCTGGTGGGTCAGCTTCCTGCCTTGGATCTTTATCATCGTGATCTTCGTTGTGATCTGGATCATCTTTTTCAACCAGGTCGGCGGAAAGAACGGAAAGATGAATTCCTTTGGCAGAGCGCGTGTCAAAACGCCCAATCCCAACGATAAGAGCCGCGTGCTCTTCTCGGACGTTGCGGGTGCAGACGAAGAGAAGGAAGAGCTTGTTGAGATCGTCGATTTTCTCAAGGATCCCACCAAATACACCAAGCTTGGCGCACGTATCCCGCATGGTGTTCTCCTCGTAGGACCTCCCGGTACGGGTAAAACACTCCTGGCAAAGGCTGTTGCGGGAGAGGCGGGCGTGCCCTTCTTCTCGATCTCGGGCTCGGATTTTGTAGAGATGTACGTCGGTGTCGGCGCATCGCGTGTGCGTGATCTGTTTGAGAACGCGCGCAAAACGCCTGCATCCATCATTTTTATCGATGAGATTGATGCGGTCGGCCGTCACAGAGGCGCGGGTCTCGGCGGCGGACACGATGAGAGAGAGCAGACACTCAACCAGCTGCTCGTGGAGATGGACGGATTTGGCTCGCATGACGGTATTATCGTTATGGCGGCAACCAACCGCCCCGACATTCTTGACCCCGCACTGCTCCGCCCCGGCCGTTTCGACCGTCAGGTCACGGTCAATTATCCCGATATCAAGGGCAGAGAGGAGATCCTCCGTGTTCATGCGCGCAACAAGCCTATGGAATCGAGTGTGGATTTCCACAAGATCGCACAGAGCACCGTTGGCTTTACGGGTGCGGATCTTGCAAATCTGCTTAACGAGGCGGCGCTTCTCGCGGCAAAGAAGAACAAGGCGCTTATTGGTATGGAGGATATTGAGGAGTCCTATATGAAGGAGCTGCTCGGTCCCCAGAAGAAATCGCGCATCCGCACCGAAAAGGACAACGAGCTTACGGCATATCACGAGGCGGGTCACGCGGTCGTCACCTACTACTGCAAGCACACCGACCCCGTCAAGCATATCACCATCATTCCCGCGGGAAGAGCGGGCGGTGTGACCATCCGTGTCCCCGAAAAGGATGCTTCCTACTACACGCGCGGACAGATGCTGGACGATATCAAGATCAGTTTGGGCGGACGTATTGCCGAGGAGCTGATCCTTGACGATATCTCCACGGGGGCGTCGAGCGATATTCAGCAGGCGACCAAGGTCGCACGCGGCATGGTTACGCGCTACGGTATGAGCGACAAGCTGGGCACGGTCCTTTATGGCTCCGAGCATAGCAGCGACGAGGTGTTCCTCGGCCGTGATTTCAGCTCGGGTAAGAACTATTCCGAAAAGACCTCTGCAGAGATCGACGACGAGATCCGCCGTTTGATCGCGGAATCCTATGAGGCTGCAAAGCAGATCCTTTCGGATCATATTGACCGATTGCACTTTGTGGCACAGTATCTTCTTACGCATGAGAGCATGGACGGTGATCAGTTTGCCGCTGCCATGAAGGATGATGCGACCGTTGAGGAGCTGGAGGCGATCGCCGCCGAAAAGGCGGAAAAGAGCCGCCGTGACAACGAGGAGAGATTTGCCGCGCTCGAAGCTGAGGCAAAGAGACTCGAGGAGGAGGAAGCAAAGGCGCAGGCAGAAGCGAATGCCGCAGACGATGCAGATGTCGCTCCCGCAGAGGAGAATTCGCAGGCTCCCACGGAAGAGACTCCCACAGAGGATGCCCCCGCAGAGGAAGGCTCCGATGAGGGCGATAAGACCGAATAATACAAAAATAAGCAAAACAAAAACGGTATGACGAGTGTCATACCGTTTTTGTATCAGAGAAGCTTGGTCTCGAGAAGCGTGTCAATGATGCGATCTGCGATCGCCCTCATTCCGCTGTCGCCGGGATGGGTGAGCCATGCTTCCAAGGCTTCCTTTTTGGTGCCGTCTACGGAGTCATAGAGGCTTCCTCGCGACGACTCGTTGGCGCGGTAGCGTACAGGACGGAGATCGACGGGCTCTACGTCATATTGCTTGCAGAAATCCAACACGTACTCCATGACGGAGCGCTTATAGTACCAGCCGTACACCCAAAGGATCTCGGCGTGCGGACAATTTTTGCGGATGCGCTCGAGCAAAAGCTTTGCCGTGGTGTGGAAGGTCTCCACCTTTTTGTCGGTGTTGACATTGTCGGTGATCTGCAGAATGATCAGATCGAGATCGGGGGTGAAGCTTTCCTTGACGGGGCGTTTGGTGTAGATGTTGGGGCGTTCGTTGTATACTTCCTCAAATTCCTCAATGCTTTCCGCGTGCTCGATCCCACTTCCGTGAAGCTTGAAAAATTGACAATCGGGATTGGATTTTTTGATCTCCTGCGATACGTGATAGAAATAATCTTTATCAGGTGCGGAGCAGCACATACCGTAACGGTTTTCGATGCCCAGCAGAAGCGAATTTCCGACAAACAGCACGTTTTTGAGCGACTTGGGACCGCGGTGCTTGCGCAAAACGCGAGAAAACTCTGCTTGTGCGCTTTGCTCGACTTCGGTAAGTGTCAATTTGGTCAGCTCGGCTTTTTCGATCCCGGTCAGACGAATGCGGAGGGATTGCGCGTTCTGATAGACCGCAAAGCTGATCGGATCAAAGGAATGAAGATAGGAAAAGCCGCCGCCCTCCTTGACCGACATCTTTTTTTCAAAAAGCAGGACCTCGGTCCCTTTATCGTCGTATCCGAGAAGCTGATAGCAGGGGGATCCAACCTGCGCAATTCCGGCTATCTCTACCTCTGCCTCTGCGACTGCAGAACGGAAGGGAGCGGAGAGAAAATCTTCCTCGGGGCGAATCTCGCCCAAAAATGATCTTTTTTGTTCGTTTGCCATAATGCATGCTCCTTTATTCAACTGTTATGATCATAATGTGACCGTTGTTGTACATATTACCCGTGAGAACGTACTGCGGAATAACCGTATCGATTTTATTGCCGTTTTCATCATAGTAATGCGCGGAGATCTCGGTGTAGACGTCACAGTGAAGGTGTCCGCAGAAGATCCCCTTGATAATGTCGCCATTACTATAGATCAGATCGTACAGGCACATCGATTCTTCGTCCGTTTCAGTGGGGTTGCCGCCAAATTGATTACAGAAGTCAATAGGCTCGTTGGGATCCTTGCGGCGGTCATCCTGGCGAAGCGCGATCACGCCCGTTTCCTTGGGGTTTCGAGTGCACATTTGCTCGTGCTGGAAGATGAGAACAACGAGATCCTCTTTTCTTGCACGTTCAAGATCTGCCTTGAATTTCTCGGTTTGATGATCGAAATACTGTCCGACACAGTTGTTCAGTGCAATGACCATTACCTTGTCGCCGAGTACGCGGGATTCGTAGAAAATGTCGTGAGGCCAATAGGGCTTGACAAGCTCTTGACGCTCCTTTAAGGTCGTTGTTTCTGCTACGGTTCCTTGCATGCGTCGTACAAGGTCATGCATTCCGATGGGCATAAGCACATCGGGACAGGATTCTACGATCAGCTTCTTCATGAGCTCAAGAGAACCCCACGTAAGGTAATCAATCACGTCGCCCGAAACGACCGTTTGGTCGAAAAAGGGCGTAAGAGCCATTGCCGCGCGAGTCGTTTCGACCGTTGCACCGTCCTTGAAGCGTTTGGTCGTGCGACACTGATAGGAGCTCATAGAGACGGGGTCGTTTTCCTCCAGATCGCGTTGATTAAGTAGATTGAGGTGCGTGTCGGTGAATTGCAAAATCTCAATGGGCTCACCGCCTTTTTTGGATTTGATATTGACACGGCGCACCATCATCCCGCTCTCGGTGAGCTGATAGACGTGGGTGCGGGGATCGGTAGCCGAGCCGACAACGTCCGCGGTGGGTTGTGAAAAATATTTTGTTTTTTCTTCGGAACAGATCATAGCGGGTCTCCTTTTTTACTGATACAATGATTGTATCAGTTTTTTCTAAATAATCAATGGACAATCCGGTTGAAAACCTGTACAATTGCGACGTTATGTCGGTAAATTGATTTCACCCTATTAAAGGATATCGTAAAAAAATTTTTTGTCAAGATAAAAATTCAAAAAAATGCGTGCCTTACCGATATTTTCTTTGATCAAACCGATTGACAGAAGGGCGTGATTTTGATATAATAAATCCGTATTTTGTTCGATCCCGAAGGAGGATTATTTATGAGCATCAGAGTTGGTATTTTTGGCTACGGAAATCTTGGTCGCGGAGTGGAATGCGCGATCCGTCAAAACAGGGACATGGAGCTGGTTGCGGTCTTTACCAGACGTGATCCCTCAAGCGTGAAGCTTTTGACCGACGGTGTTGCCGTTTATTCTGCGGATTCCGTCGAAAAAATGACAGATGCGATCGACGTGATGATCCTTTGCGGTGGAAGCGCGACCGATCTGCCCGTGCAGACTCCTGCGTTGGCGCGTCACTTCATTGTTGTGGATAGCTTTGATACACACGCGAAGATTCCCGTGCATTTTGCAAACGTGGATGCCGCGGCGCGAGAGGGCGGAAAGCTTGCTATGATCTCGGTCGGCTGGGATCCCGGTATGTTTTCTCTCAATCGCCTCTATGCCTCCGCGATCCTTCCCGAGGGACAGGATTATACCTTTTGGGGCAAGGGCGTGAGCCAGGGACACTCCGATGCGATCCGCCGTATTGCGGGTGTTGTGGATGCAAAGCAATATACCATTCCCGTGAAAAGCGCGCTGGATGCGGTCCGCAGTGGAGCGGCACCTGTGCTTACAACGGGGGAGAAGCATATTCGAGAGTGCTTTGTCGTTGCCGAGGAGGGCGCGGATCTTGCGCGTATTGAAAAAGAGATCAAGACCATGCCCAACTATTTCGCGGATTATCAGACAACTGTGCACTTCATCACCGCCGAGGAGCTTCGCCGCGACCACAGCGGTATTCCGCACGGTGGATTTGTGATTCGAAGCGGCAAAACCGGGATGAACGGCGAGCATTCTCATATTATTGAGTATAGTCTCAAGCTGGATTCCAACCCCGAGTTTACGGCATCCGTTATCGTTGCATACGCGAGAGCCGCGTACAGAATGTACAACGAGGGACAGCGCGGCTGCAAGACTGTGTTTGACGTTCCGCCGGCATATCTTTCTCCCAAATCTGCCGAGGAGCTTCGTCACGATCTGCTTTAAAAGGCATATTATCACTATTTTTATAAAAAAGGTTGACAAGCATTAATTTTCATGATACAATATATAAGTAATATTGTATCTTGATTTCAAAGGAAGGAGTGCCACAGACGTGAAAAAAGAATATTTTTCCCCAGAATTGAATGTGATGCTTCTTTCTGCGGTTGACGTACTTACGGGCTCTTTGGATGAGAAGCAGCCT